>NZ_QSPK01000048.1 GCF_003436425.1 Eubacterium sp. TM05-53 | reverse complement strand
TATGATAAATTCAATCATTTAAATACAGTGAACAGTTTCCACAAATTGATTGAAGAAAGGTTGCAAAAATATAAAGGGGTAGCATCAAAATATATAAATCGGTACAACGCTCTTTTTGTCATGCAAAGAGAAACCCAAGGAATGGATAATACAGAAAAGCTACAGTACGTACTACTTAGATTGAAAAACATCTATAAGATCACTCGCTTAAAGGATTTGAAGAATGAATGGTTGTTCGCATAAGTGATAAAACGCAGAATTATAGCAAAGTCACCAAATTGCTAGTTAAGCCTATTATTAACACAATTGATTCGAAGAATATATAGTGAATTGCATAATTAAGACGAAGGTGGTGCAAGAAGCGCACGCCCAGTTTCTGTACGCAGAGGCTGGTTTTTTTATTTTCAGATTCTCAAAATCAAAAATCGAGGCATAACCTGCATATGTGCATATTATACCTCGCTAAAAGCTTCTTAGCTTTTGTTCCTAATGCTAGTTTACACTTCAATCCGCTAAACAGTCAATCCTTAAAAGAAACATCTTGCTCAATATCATCTAAGTCCGATCTTAAAGTAGTCTTAGATGTACGAATATATACAAAATAGTAGAGAATTGCCAAAACACCTGTTAATGCGGTTTCTTCCAAATTATGCTGCAAAGCAAACTGTACCGTTTGAATTAGGAGTGCCAATGTAATTAAGCCAAGAGAAAGTCGTTGCAGCTTTCTTGTTTTGGAGAATGTACAAGGAATTCCAACACTCACTAAAAGTACAAGTATAATACGAATCAAATTCAAGTTTAACACCTCATTTTTACCAATCAAGTATACTAAGTTTCTAACAAGAGCTGAATTAAATCAATCCTAAATTTCTTTTCTACCAAATAACATAACAATAAACACTCTGAAAATACAAACTTGATTTGTATTGTAATACAATCGACCTTATAATACATTTAAAGATATGAACAAAATAAACTTTAATAAACCAGCCGTTGTAAGATACAACGCAAAATCAAGTTGCAAATTTACTAAAGGCAAACTGTATGAAGCCTACTTTATCGAATATTGGGAAGGCGAACGTACTAGCCTACATGTAAGAGGTAATGATAGTACGATTACCGATTTTAATCATTTAGAAGATTTCGAAATTATAAGTGATGAAGGCAATCTTCTAAACAATTATGAAGCCACTGTCCAATGTATAACACATAAATATGATCATTTAATTTGTGGAATCACATTTGGAAAAGAATATAAAGTAATTGGTAGAGATAAAAATGGACTTCTTTTAGTCATGGATGATTCTTATAGTTGCTACTTCTATCCTAATGATGTATTTAAAATCATTGATGATCCATATGGAATATTAGAAAAGACTAGTGTTTATTATAATTTTCGTGGTGGATACAATTTTGATTAAACAGTTAAAAATGAACACAAAACTCATTTTATGTTACAACTACACGTCTATTCCCTTTTCTCTAACAAACTCTGTAATATCTTCAACCAAATATTCTTTTCCTAACGTATGCAAAACATCGTAGCATTTAATAATGTAATCATCTAATATTCCAGTTGAATTCAATATGTCATACACTTCAAGCGTTGTCATATTCCAATGTTGGCCAAGTGCATGAAGAATAAATACCACAAATGTTAATTCCTTTTTTTCAAGCATGAGATAGACCACCTTTCAGTTTCTTAGGCACTATTTTTATTGGAAGTTTTCATTAATTTAGCTTTGTGTTATATGTGCCGTTCATCAACAAAGCTCAGCTATTCAGTTGTCTGTCAATCTGTATTAATTTTAAATTTTGTAAACTAGACACTTCCTTTCCTTAAAGAAAGGTCATTTTCATTGACATACTAAGGTTTAATTGTGCCAACACTTTTAGTAACTCCATTGAGTTCATAACAAAATATGTGTATAATTTTGTTATGAATAAGGAGGTGCTTTTATGCCGAAAATCAAATCAAGTGCTGATTTAAGGAACAATTACAATGAAATTTCTACATTTTGTCATAATTATCCAGAACCGGTTTTTATTACAAAAAATGGAAAAGGCGACCTTGCAGTTATGAGTATTGAAGCCTACGAAGATCTTACCAGCCGCTTTGAACTATACAGTCAAATTAAGGAAGGAATAGATGATGTTGCATCAGGTAATACCCAACCTTTCTCTAAAGCTATGGCAGATATCAGGAGTCGCCGCACACGATGAGTTATCAGCTTCATATCACATCCACCGCAGAGCATGATATTATGCGTGCTGTGGATTACATCGAATTTGTACTCAAAAATCCTCAAGCTGCTGACAATCTGTTAGATGCTGTCACAAAGCAGATAGGAACATTATCAAATTTTCCTCAAAAGTTCCATATTGTCGATGATCCAGTTTTAGCCAGTTGGGAAATTCGTTTTGTAATAATCAATAATTACCTTGCCTTTTATACTATTAATGAAGAAAAGCAGACCGTTATTGTAGTCCGTTTTCTCTACAAGAAAAGAAACTGGTATTCCATTCTTCGACAAGGATTTTCCCTGGTTTAAGGAATCTGTTTTTACAGATTTCTTTACTTTTTTTGAACCTTTCATCACTGAAGTGACGAGTTTCTTGGGAACAGGCTTCTTTTGAAACCTTTCTTACCAAGCTATCCCCGCAGTTCCTGCGGTTCTTTTTTATTTATATTTAATTTGCTAAAATGCCTTGCATCAATATATTGATGGATGTATTTACATCTCTGTTATGATTTGAATGACATTTTGGACATGTCCATTCTTTGTAACATTGATCATATTAGCAAATGCAAGCAAGCTTTGAAGCTTCATATTTCCTTCATATGTATTTAGAAAAGAATCTGCATCATTTTTAATAAAGTATTTAGCAACATCATAAACATCTCTCATTCTTGGGTTCCTGCTTAATTAATTTTGTATTCGTAAACTAACGAATACCCCAAAAGTTATTTATAAAGAGTATCACCCAGCACTAATAATGTTCATCCAATCAATCCATTTCAAAAGTACTTACTACAATCTCATAATCGAACTTGTTTAAAATTAATTTGTTTCTGTTTAGAATCTGTAGAACTTCTTTTAATGTTTTAAATGCATGAGCACCTTTACTAACATATTTTTTTAGCCATTGAATTAAAGGATTATCGATAGCAGATTGTGGAATCAATACATCTCTACCCTGTTTTAATGCATAATCTGCTTGTTTCAGTGCACCACTCGATTCACCTGCTTCCATGATGATAGTTGCTAATGAAATGCCACTCATAACTCCATTACGTGTTGGAAAATTCCATCTATTAATAGCATTACATGGCGGAAATTGAGATACTACCAACCCATTCTTTTCAATTTGAATTTGTAAATCCTTATTCTCTTTTGGATAGTACTGGTTGATTGGTGTACCAATGACAGCTATTGTTCTTCCACCATTGGCTAATGCAGCAATATGAGTCGCTGTATCAATACCTCTAGCAAGTCCAGCATTTACGACGATATTTCTTTTAACAAGAGATTTAACAATGCGCTCTGTTTTTTTCATTGATTCTTCACTAGCATTTCTACTACCAACAACGCAAACAGATTTTTCTTCTAGCAAGTAAACATTCCCTTTTAAAAACAAATAAGGTGGAGCTTCTTTCGTTGTAGCTAATAGTTTAGAATACGCTTGCTCCCCTTTTTTTACTAATATCACATCATTAGTTAAATTAGCGAAACTTTTCTTTACCATGCCATAACGAGCGTATAATTCTTTATCTGTAGTGTTAAGTAATTTAGATAATAACGGAATATTCATTTTCAATCCATTTTGAAAACTAAAACCATGAGTTTCTTCAATTTGATGAATAAACTCACAAGTCTTTTTATCATTATTATTAAAATATTGTTGTATCGTATAATACAAAATCGCATCTCTTACAAAAGGTATGTTTATGTCAAATGTTTCATTATTACCATTTACAATATTCATAATTTCACGTTTCTCAAAACCTCTCTCTAAAATAATTATTTGATCATGCACCAATGAATTTAGTATTTGTGTAAGAAGATCTAAATACTCTGCAACCTCACGAAATATATAAAATAAAAACCTCCTATCTAATTCATAGAAAGAAGGTTTTCACTAGTCGCCTCGTAAGCAACCATTTCTGCTACTCAATATTG
Source organism: Eubacterium sp. TM05-53 (assembly GCF_003436425.1). Taxonomy (GTDB): domain Bacteria; phylum Bacillota_I; class Bacilli_A; order Erysipelotrichales; family Erysipelotrichaceae; genus Holdemanella. The sequence goes on along the minus strand of NZ_QSPK01000048.1, from coordinate 13,780 downwards.
TACAGTATAAAAAGAAATAATCAATACTTTTTAGCAGATTGCTTCACCACATCATTAACTTTTCTAAGCAAAGAGATAACGATATCGACAAACTTTCACTGAAGCCTTTCCTGCCAACCTATCTTATCTTCTTTGCATTTCCATTTTTTCAAAGTCGAAAGTCTAAATACTTAGAGGTGTTACATGTATATACGCATCACGCCTCTCCAAAGCCGATTTTTATTCATATTACGGAAATCTCAACCCACGAAACAATCAATCGTTTTAACAAATTTATCATTAATTGTAGTTTCAAATAATTAGAAACTTTCTATACATTTTTGTGTTTTATAAACATCTCTGAACACAAGCAATGAATTTTAAAAAATATATTAAAAATTTATGTAACAAGCAAACTATCATCCAAGCATAAGGTAGAGCCATAATTATTAATCCAAAGCCATTAAATTTAGCAGCCCTTTTGAACAAATTCATTTTATTTATAGTAATTTGACTGTTTATATGCGCTTCTGAAGCAGCATCCTTAGCAAGCTTAGATAAAGCTATATCTTCAACATCCGGAAAATATTCTTTAATTGTTAGTTTTATATATTCCTCTGTCTTACCAATTTTTGCTATATCACCATAAAAGATTAAATTACGTTTGCAACTTTCTTCATCAATTGTATTCTTAGCTTTGCTATTCATATTTGGTAAAAAAGAATACAAACTAATTAAACAAGAAATCACAAACAGAATAGTTGATATTAAACACGTAATGTTATCCTCATTCAATGAATCAAACAGAAGTCCTATTAACGTGACATTAAATACAATTATAGCAGCATTTTTAGCTTCTGCAAAAGATAGCCAATAATTAGTCTGTTGAAGTTGTTTTTCAAAATGTTCTTCGATTAATTTATTTAGCTCTATATCTTTTTTTATTCCGTTCATATTCATCCATTCCTTTCTTCCCGTGAGAATAAGAAATTAACTTAACCTTGTCTGTCAGTCCTTGTTGATAGCTTTCATAAGCAAACAACATTTGTTCTGCAGTCTTAACATTTTCAAGCACAACATTTCTTAAAGATTTAAAAGATTGTGGAACACCAAGACAAAATTGATAATCACAGTCAGGAGTTTCATAAAAATGACGATCTTCAAAAGGAATTTTATCTATATCAAACCAACTACCGCCATATATATCGCAGCCTCGATTTTTGTAGTCAAAAGGAATTATAACTTTTATCTCTTTTGAAAATTCACCCTTGAAGTCATCAGCCTGTGCATTACATTCTCTTATTATACGACTATTAACCGCAATAACTTTTAATTCGATCTTTGTAGGCTTTGCATAAGGATATGCAACAATTTTTGTGAACGGATACTCTTTACGCAATTCTTTGATATCCTTTTCAACATTTTTATAGTAATTATCATCATACAGCAGGGCCATGTTATTTCATCCATGCTCCATTATAATTTTGTCTTTTTGTGCTCGTTTCCAAGTCTTTTTGAGTAATCTTGTATTTCATGAAGTTATATCCAACAGTAGTGTAGTAATAATCATCTTGCTTTTTGAATATTTCTGCCCACGAAGCTTCATGATTTTTCAGATATTCATAAATTTCTTCAGAAATCACCAATTGATTCGGCTTTGCATTTTCATCTTCATTTCTGTCCGCTTCCACTACAACTGAACCAATCAATAAGTAATCTTTTTCATTACGTGCTCCTATTCTTGTTGCAAACATTTTACCAAATGATTGTCCTACTCCAATGCTTACACCATATGGTTTAACAGCATCAATCAATTGTAGGCCTGCTTTAACAGCATCAAAATAACATTCATGGCCAGGATAATTGTGGAATAATGCAACTTCTCTATCACCTTGAAATTGAACATGTATGCCATGATTTTGTTCCACCTTATTGTACATTGTTGTTAAAATATTCTGAGTAGTAATAGCCATTTCATCTAGATTTGCATCATCACTATCAAACTTGGACGTGAACCCTCTCACATCAGCGAATAACGGGATTCCTTGAAGTTCCTTACATTCTTTTTTTGATAACTTATCAAAACTAACAGGTTTAGTAGCTTGTCTAAATTCCATATTTGTGAGATTTACTTTATTTGCATACTCTCGACTGGATTTTAAATAATTTTCATTATCTAGTTTACCCTGTAGATTACTAATTCGAGTTTCGTAATAATAATCTTCTCCGTATTTCTTGATTTTTGAAGATGCAATTTTTGTATAAACTTTCTTAGTTTCTTTATCTAACGCATCATACAATTTCGATGAAATTGCAAAACTTCCTGTTTTAGACAAACCTTGAAGTTTAGCAGCATAATTTGCTGCATAACCAATCGTTGTTTCTTCATCTGCATTTTCTCTTTTAAACACAAAATTATAAAATTGACCAAAACATGCTCCAGTTTGAATTCTAAAATTCATAAGAGTTTTATATTTTGATATTTCAACATTTAAATAACGTGCAAGTTGTCCCGCATATTTAACTACTTCTTGAACAATACTGTAAGCTTTTGTGATATCTTCTACAACATACATATGTAATCTAGAACCAGTAATCTTTTCGACCACAAAACTTTTTGGAAAATTTGTTTTTCCATAATATTCGATACTAGTAAAGAAAGTATCAAGTGCATGTATAGAATGATTCACCTTTCCCGTATGTTGTTCCTCATTCAATACAACATCATTAAAATTTTCTACATTCACATAAAAATGAATTCCTTCTGATTTTTCCATTAATTCTCCTTTCAAATTTTATATTATTAACAAAGACATAGCGAAACACTATTCTATTAGCAGTAAAACTTTAGCACTAACAAACATTCTCAACATACAAAATAATTCAATTATCTTATTACAATCATTTCTAGTAAATAAGCCAATCCAAATTAATTAAAATTGTATTTCGCTTTATGTCCTTATCAATCAAAAATGACCTCTTCTTCAGCAATATGATAGATGTTAATCTGATTTTCTACATCAAGTTTATTGACTATCCAACCGTTAAATTGACATAGCTGAATAAAATCTTTAATACGGTTTACTCCATTGATTTCCTTTAGAGTTACAATTACACCAAATCTCATGTTATAACCATCTTTTTCATTTAATCGTTCTTTAGTTTTAACGCTCAAGCCCCACAACCCATTTGAGTTATTTGGTTTTGGTTGTTTTTTCTTTCCTGTAGGTGTCAACAATTCATCACGTAACAATTTGACGTTATCCCATTTTCTATACTCTTTTCGAGCTTGCCCTTCATAAAGAATGATTCTCTCATCTTCAGATTGTTTATTCTTATTAATGGAGTTGATTCCTATTTTCCCATTCTTTTTCTTTTTCAATGTACCAAAATGAATATCTAATTCAGTATTCGTGTAATCTACTCCTTGGTTTCTAGAACATTTTGGAAAATAGCATAAAGTAGCTTTAGCCACAAATGGGAATTTTTCTTTATCTTCAGGAACAGGAATATTAGATACAAATGTATCAGAATCTAGTGTGATACCGTTAATCATAAACTTAATTTCATCATCCGGTGTTTTGATTATGTGTTCAATACGTTTTGGAACTACACCATAGCCTATCTTTTGCGAGCTATATTTTTCGTTTCTCCATCCTGCTGCTGAGTCAATAATCAAAGCCTTCGCCAATTCTCTTGTTAGGCCTAAAACATCGATCAGATAAGATAATTTTCTCGCAATCCAAGGAGCGGCAAAGGATGTCCCACATACAAACTTTTCACCTAATGGCATACAAACTCTTATTCTCTTGTCAGCAGTACCACCATAATAACTTACATCTGGTTTATTGAAAAAAGATAATACCAAACCTTCTCTAGTATAATCGGCTGGCTCACCATTAAAATCAACCGAATTAACAACTAACGAATTAATAGAATCTGCAGGGGCTCCAATCTTTTTTGCGTTAAATCGTGATGTTTTATTTGTACCTGCAACAACAAATATCACATCATTCTCATATTGGATTTTATCTAGAATTGCTGCTTCCGGAGAAATGAAGTTTGAATTAATTTCTAATGCAGAACCTAAAGATAAATTCCAGACTTTTATATCTCTATTCGATTCTACAATTTCCTTTATAGCTCTCATTACTGCAAATGAACTAAAGCTACCACTTTTGGCAACCCCAAAATGTCTAACCTTAAATCTTCCACATCCGTCATCCAGTTCTTTATTAATGTTTGGTCCATCAACAATAATTGAACTTACCATTGTACCATGATCATAATCTGAACTATCTAAATCAATGCCATCAACCATATTTTTAAATTCAACCCATTCAGAAAAATAGACCGTCTCATCAAACATTGTGTCAATAACTCCAATTGTCGGCTCATTTCCAGGATGTGGTATTGAAGTAATAATGTCTTCACAATCATAAAAAGTATCTTTTTCTAGTTTAGAAATGTCTGTTACTGCCATCGAGATTAAATATGGAGCTTTAGATATTAATATCCTATACTGATCAGGTCTAAGTAAAAGTGTTGTCTCATCAATATTCCTTACATCTAAAAAATTAATATCTAATTGTTTCATGATGTCCGAAGTTTTAGTTCCCGTTTCATAAATTGAAACGATTGCCGTTTCATTCATATCACTTACATCTTGGTCTACGCCAAATTTTTCAACATAAAAAGCATCTACTATCGTATTAACAAATCTTGTTCTTGATACTTTGATTTTTGTTTTATCTTCGAACAATTTTTTATACTTTTTCGAATTAATATCCTCTATTGTGTCATGACTAATAACATTACCAAAATAGTTTTGAACTGCAGATATTACATATGCGAGATTTTCTATAGCAGCCTCTAATTTATAACTTTCTAAACAATGAGTAATAATATGTTTTGGATTGTTTTCATCCGTGAACTTAGCTCCTACAATCGTATCGTTGTTTTTCTTTGAAGAACTTTCTAATATCCCTTTGATTCGGTTTGATTTAGCAACTACTGTGTTATAATACACGCTCACTAGTGGATTTATTTGTAATTTTTCATTTTGCCAAAACTTTTGAACATTCATTAAATCATTCTTCAAATTCATCAAGTGTTCAACTGTTACAAATTTATTCTTAGGCAAATTGGTGGGTCCCATAGGACCATTTTTTCCGGGTTCAAAAGTGCCTTTTAATTGTAAAATTTCATTCATATACAATTACTCCTTTAATTCTCTTTGTACTTGGCTTTTTGATATACCTGTAAGTATTTCAATCTCTCTAACAGTGAATCCTTGACTTTGTAACTGCTTTAGATCCTTTATATCCTCTTTATAAAAATTCCTATAAACTCTTCTTAAATAATCAAATTCATCATTCGGATTACTAAATGCCAAAGAAGTTCTTATAATGTTTTTCAAATCTCCAGGATAAGGTATAGGATCTACAGAAGAGATTATTTTTCTGAACAATCTCATATTACTTCCAACATTTTTAAACTTAGATAAATAATGTTTTAATATGATTTCAGAAATATCAACTAAATCTTCATGTGAATATCTATTAAAATCAATGACTGAATCAAATCTTCTTACTAAAGCCTTATCAAAATGATTAAATAGATTTGTTGTCGCAATTAAGAGTACCTCGTCATTTAGATTATCCAATCCCTTTAGCACAGAAGTGGTTGCTCGTCCCATTTCTCTTAAATCATTAGAATCCGTCCTATCTAATGCAAGTGCATCTATTTCATCAAATAAAACAACAACTTTTTCTGGTGAAAACAAGCCATTTATTTCATCAAATAATTGTGCTATATTTTTTGCAGTTTGACCAAGCTTGCTGTCAATCAAAAACGCAAAATCAACCATATACAATTCTCTATCAAGAATGCGCGCTATCTGTTTTGCAGATTCTGTTTTCCCAGTTCCTGGTGCACCTTGAAACAAGAACTTGTTAACACCGATTCCATGCCCAGCCGCATTTACTATTCCCACTATATCGTCCTTGATACAATCTGGTAGTGGTAACGGGTCTCCATTAACCTCTAGTTTCTTTACAAAAGCCAAATCATCCTCTTCCATCTGTGGAACAAAAGTATTCGCGTTTGATAAAAGTGCCATAATATATTCAGCTAGTTGATAATCACCATTTTTATCAAATTCATTTGCTATTTGATAAGCCTCGTTTCTAAAGGCAGAGTCATTTCTTTCTGCATGGTATTTTATTAAATTTATAATATTTGCCTTTTTCATTTTGATACCTTCCATCTCTCTTGTTATCGTTGCTTCTATTTTAACATAGTTGGGACACATTTTCAACGAATGGGACATATGTTGATTTATACGTTTATAAAAAAAACGCCTAGAGCTTGTCTCTGGGCGTTTGATTTATACTATCCTAATTTCTTAAGGATGTTATCTAATTGTGTTTTCGTCATTTCTAGCTTTTCTGTGTAAGATGCTAGTTTTTCTTTTTCTGCATTGACTTTAGCTTCTGGTGCTTTATTGACGAAGCCAGGGTTTTTCAACATACCTGAACAACGTTTAATTTCGTTTTCTAGGCGTGCGATTTCTTTTTCTAGTTTTCCTTTTTCTTCTTCTAGGTCAATTAATGCATCCATTGCGACTGTTAATACAGCTTTTTCGATTGTACGTGATAGTACATCTTCTGTATTAAGGTCTTCTTTGACTGTGGCGTGTGCCATACGTGCTAGGACGGCAGTTGATTCTGTATTTAGTGCTACATAGCCGTTGTCGTTGTGTAGTGAGATTGTTAAGTCTTCACTTGGTTTCATTGCGTATTCGACTTTGATTTCACGTACAGTTTGAATGGCACTGATTACTAATGCCATTTCGTCTTTTTCTTTGTCTGTGTATTCGAATTCAACTTTTTCTGGCCATGTTTCTACGTTTAAGCTTTCTTTTTCGTGTGGCAAGTTCAAATAGATTTCTTCTGTCACAAATGGCATGAATGGTGATAATACTTTTAGAATTCCCATCATGACTGTGTATAGTACAGCTTTTGTATTAGCTACTAGACTTTCGTCTTCTGAATATAGTGTGGCTTTTGATAATTCAATATACCAGCTGCAGAAATCATCCCATACAAAGCTATATAGTTCGTTTCCTACGATGGCTAATTCATATTTGTCCATGTTTGTTGAAACGTGGTCTAATACTTCGTTAAAGCGTGCTAAAATCCATTTGTCTACGCTGTTGGCTTTTGTCATGTCTAGTTCTGGTTTTGTATCACCAATTTGCATTTGAACATAACGGGCCGCGTTCCAGATCTTGTTAATGAAGTTCCAGCTTGCGTCCATCTTCGTTTCATCAAAACGTAAGTCTTGTCCTGGTGTTGAGTTTGTTGTTAAGAAGAAGCGTAGTGCGTCGGCACCTTTTTCTTGAATCACATCCATTGGATCAATACCATTTCCTAATGATTTTGACATTTTGCGTCCTTGTGTATCACGTACAAGTCCGTGAATCAATACGTCTTTAAATGGACGGTTCTTCATGCAGTAGCGTGTTTGGAAGGCCATACGTGCTACCCAGAAGAAGATAATGTCGTATCCTGTTACTAATACATCATTTGGGAAATATCTTTCTAGATCAGCTGTGTTTTGTGGCCAGCCAAGTGTTGAGAATGGCCACAATGCACTTGAGAACCATGTGTCTAATACGTCTTCGTCTTGTGTCCAGTTTTCAATGTCTTTTGGATCTTCCATTCCTACATAGATTTCACCTGTTTCTTTGTTTGTCCATGCTGGAATTCTGTGTCCCCACCATAACTGACGTGAAATACACCAATCTTCAATGTTTTCTAGCCATTGTTCAAATGTTTTATTGAAACGTGGTGGTACAAAGTTAATTCTTTGATCTTCGATTTCTTGGCTCTTTAATACTTCTTCAGCCAATGGTTTCATCTTTACAAACCATTGTTTACTTAAGTATGGTTCTACAATGACGCCTGTTCTTTCTGAGTGTCCTACTTGGTGTAAGTGTTCTTCAATGTGATCTACAACACCATCGGCTTTAAAGTCGTTAACTAAGGCTTCACGACATTCAAAACGATCCATACCAGCGTATTTACCACACATACCATTCATAGTTCCATCTGGATTCATACAGATTGGCATTGGCAAGTTGTATTTTTTAGCTAATGCGAAGTCGTTAGGGTCATGGGCTGGTGTACATTTCATTACAGCTGTACCAAAACTCATGTCAATATAGTCATCTGCCATGATTGGAAGTTTGTCTCCGTTGGCAGGGTTAATGGCGTGCATTCCAACGATGTCTTTATATCTTTCGTCATCTGGGTGTACAAAAATAGCTTGGTCGGCAAACATAGTTTCTGGACGTGTTGTCGCAATCACTAATTCTTTTCCAGTTTCTACCACTTTATATTTGAAGTAGTACATGTGACCCATGATTTCTTTGTGTTCAACTTCAATATTTGACAATGCGGTTTTAGCTTCTGGGTCCCAATTAATAATTCTTTCACCTTGATAGATTAATCCATCATTGTATAAATCTACAAAAACTTTACGAACGGCATGAGATAATCCTTCGTCTAATGTAAAGCGTTCACGACTGTAGTCTAAAGATAATCCTAACTTAGCCCATTGGCTACGAATAGTCGAAGCATATTCTTCTTTCCATTCCCATGCTCTTTCTAAGAATTTTTCACGACCAATGTCATAACGAGAAATTCCTTCTGATTTTAAACGAGCATCTACCTTTGCCTGTGTCGCAATACCCGCGTGGTCCATTCCGGCTACCCAACATACATCGTAGCCTTTTAATCTTTTATAACGACATAAAATATCTTGTAGTGTTGTATCCCATGCATGTCCCAAATGTAACTTTCCTGTTACGTTTGGTGGAGGGATCACAATACAATATGGGCGTTTAGACAAGTCGCCCGCTGTGAAATATCCTTTTTCAATCCAATTTTGGTATTTATCATTTTCTACTGCTAAATGATTATACTTTGCTTCCAACGTCATCCACAATCATCCTTTCCATACATATAAAAAAGCACATCCCCATAGGACGTGCTTGACGTGGTACCACCTAATTTTATTCTCATTCACATTAACGCTGTGTCACGAAATTTACTACTCTTAGTTCATAAATTCAACTCAAAGACTACCTTCACTTATCCAACACACAAACTTTCACCAACCGCTTGCTCTCTATAGAATTGGTATAAACTACTCCTTCTTGTCATCGCTTTGAATTTAGTTTATCAAAGAAAAAGTAAAAACTCAAATCATTTTGAAAAATTAGTTGTTTTATTCTTAACTTTACTATATGATGATTAAAGAAAGCGGTGTAAACATGGATAATCAATTATACAATCAAATCAAAGCTGTTCATGAACAATATATTAAAGAACAGAATCGTTTAGAAGACGAAATCGATAGACTTAGACGAGAAATCGTTTGTCTAGATAATGAAGACGAAATTGAAGCGTTAAATAAACTCGTTAAGATCGATGATATTAAGCGTAAGATGGTTGTAGAATTCATTCATAGTTTAGATAAGATTGTGGAGCAATAAATCCACAATCTTTGCATATGACGGGAAAATGGTGCGCGTGTAGCGCACCATCGGTGTATCTGTAGCGGTCAACCGGTGCATCGATTTTTTGATTTAATTTCTTAATGATTCACCTTTAAATTCTAATCGATATGCTTTACATAGAACTCGATCTAAACACGCGTCAGCGTATGTACAATCCTTAAATAAATCGTACCATTCTTTTACTGGGATTTGAGAAACCAACACTGTTGATTTTCTTCCTTCCCTTGAGTCAAGAATTTCAAATAGATGTCTACATTTTTCAACATCAAGATTCATAAGTCCAAAATCATCTATAATCAGTAGGTCTACTTGCGCTATATTTTCCATAATACCTAAAAATTTTAGTGAATCATCCACTTGTTCATGAGCACTGAGTTCCAGTAAGAGTTTGGAAGCAGAATAATATCTTACTTCTTTGAATTGTTTTAAAGCTGCAACTGCCAAGGCATTCACGTAATATGTTTTTCCTGTTCCTGTCATTCCTGTAACTACGAGATTTCTTCCTTCATCTATCCATGTACAAGTATTAAGTTTTTCGATTGTTGGTATATCCAGTTGTCTATCTGAAACATAAAGCTTCTCATCAAATGTTGCTCCAGGTATTTTCAGTTTAGCTTTTTTTAAATAACGTTCAAATTTCTTGTTGTATCTTAGATTCCATTCAGCTGTGACCAGTTTTTCAAAGCGATTTTGAAAAGATTCTAAATCACTATTCGGATTTTCCAGTTGAATGCGAAGCTCTTCTGCCATGCCCGAAAACTTCATGGATTTTAATTTCTCATATAGATCCATATAAAGTATTTGTTCTTCTTTTATTTCTGTGTTATTCATAATGTGATTTACCCCTAATATTCTTATGTTCAGGAAGAGTTCCAGAACTGTTTGTTTTCTTTTGATTCATCAAATTGTAAAGCTGCTTTTTAAAATGTGTATAGTTATAGATATGAGATTCCAGACAAGTCTTGGCAGCTGTATCCGAAAATACTTTTGGATTGTTTTTACACAAGTGAAGGATTCCATTGCAGCTTTTATAAGACTGTTCTTCATAGCGGAATGTGCCGATAACCATACAAATTAATTCATAAACATTTGGACCATAACTCTTTGCCCAGCTTTTGTATGATTCTGCATTCATTTTGTTTTCCAGGTAGTAATAACGATGGCTCTCAGGCATATGCTCTTCCTTTGTTATATATTTTGGAAATGGTTTATAAGCACGTTTATGCGTACAGATCAGATGGTTCATAGAATCACAGATAATAATATCGAAATATGAAGCTTTTAATGTAACTTCCTGTTTATAATAAGTATGGGGAACAGAATAGTAATGGTTATCATATTCAAAATGATAATTATTAGGAACGGTTTTGATTACATATGTATATGGCTTTAAAGATTCATGTGGTAGTGGCTTTAAAGCAGGCTTGTCATATTTATCAAATAATTCTTTTCTGTTTCCTTTTTCTTTAGAAAATTCTCGATTGTTCAACTCATCTATGATTATAGATATTTCTGCATTCAGTTCTGAGAAGCTAGAAAAACGACGTCCTTTTAATTTTTCCAAAAGATGTGTTTCTATCCATTTGACATTGTTTTCAACCGTAGACTTTGCACGCGGCTTTAACGGAGGAGCTGGAACAATTACAGTATTGTAGTAATCCTGCAAATCTTCATAGACCTTGTTTAAAATCAATACATCTTTTGTGTTTTTAATAGAAGCAGCCTTTGTATTGTCGGGCTTTAGAATTTTAGGAACACCTCCATAAAAGTTTAAAGCTTCTATCGTACCCTGAAGAAAGTTGGGTGTTTGTTCATTTGGAAAAGCCATAATGAAGCAGTAACTGCTCACACCTAAGGTTGTTGTAAAAAAATGAGCAGTCTGAAGTTCACCAGGCACATCAGTATATACAAGATCCAAAGTGTCTCCAACCCAGTCTATATACATAATTTCACCAGGAACTCTGTTGATTGCCATTCTAAGATTGCTTTCCAAATGATTCTCATCAAGCCATTGTTTAAAGTAATGTTTAAATTGCGTGTATTGATAGCCATCTGGATATAATTTCTTATAATCAATCCAAATAAAATACAAATTTGCCCTGGAATTTTTATCTGTAAGCTTTTTATAGACTTTCTCAAAATCCGGTAACGGAGCTTCCTTTCTAGGATGTGCGTTTGGATAGAACATTTGTTCAACCATTTTTGGTGTCATAGAATGAAGTTGCTTAAGAGTTACATCCATTGTCTTAAACTTTTTCTTGATGTCAGTGATAGTGCTGTTCCCAATCGAATATCTTGTACGAATGTCGTTATAAGAGAAACCATCTTCTAACATTTCAAGAACACCAATAATTGTGGTGCTTTTCTGCATACAAAAAGACCTCCTTTCACTACAGTCAAACGGGTAACCAATTTTAATTAGGGTCATTATTTTTGGGGTCTATTTTAGGGTCAATTTTAGGGGCGACTTTTGGGGTCTCCAAATTGGCTCTTTTTTCTTTCCTTTTTTTGACATGAACAACTATCTCTTTACCTGTTTTTCTATATTTGTTTATTGGTAATTGTTTAGAGGCGTTTATAACCTGCTCTAAAAACTTTTTAAAGTTTTTAGAGTATCTTATCTTCTATAATGAATGTGTTGTGTTTTTCTACGTTGTTCAGGAGGTAAAATTTATTATGGAACACAACACGAATCAAAATTCTAATTATCTGGCTCTTCTTAATCTGACTGATGATGGTACATACACTGTTACTAAGATTGAAATCATCGGTTCTGATAAATTTGTTTATATCGAAAAAAACTTAAAGCCTACTCTTTGCCCTATGTGTCAGTCTCGTATGCATTCCAAGGGTATCTATGTTCGTAAAGTAAATCATCCAATCTCTCAGGATTCAATGAACACTTACTTGATAGTACGCCAGCGCAGATGGGTGTGTAAGGAGTGCGGACACACAGAGAATAATTCCTTTCCGTTTTTGGATAAATACTCACATTCTTCAAATATCACGCCATATTTGATTCTTAATGCATTCAAGACTCTTACTAAATCAACAGCCGAGATTGCAGCTCAATTCAATATATCTGATTCAGCTGCCCGTCTTATATTCAAGCGCTATGTGGATCTTCCTAGACTTCCTTTGCCTGAATACATATCTGTAGATGAAGTATATCTGGACATCAGTAATACCGAAAAATATGCATTTGTCATTATGGATTTTTCTACTGGAGAAATCATCGATATCGTTCATAATCGATGGCATTCTACACTTGAAAACTACTTTCTATCTATTCCACTTAAGGAAAGATTAAATGTCAAAGGTGTAATATCTGATGCTTATAAGACTTATCTTACTATGCCTGAAGAGTATTTTCCTAATGCGGTCACAATCCTCGATTCGTTTCATGTAGTAAAGGTTATAATATCTCGCATGAATACTTACATCTACAAAGTAATGAAGAGATACAAAAAAAGAGACGAACAAAGGCTAAAAGAAAAAAATCACGATACGAACCGTGATGATAAATCTATAAAGCCTTCTAAAGAAGTAATTCTGTTACAAAACTATAAATGGGTTATCCTTAAAAACCATGATGAAATTAATTATTCAACAAAACGCTATTATCATAAAATGCTAGGTATGAATGTAGATACATTCACCATTGAGAAAATGTTTCTAGAACTGGATCCAAACTTTGAAAAGCTTCGTGATCTAAAAGAGGATTATATTGAATTCAACAATCAGGAATACGAAAGTGAATTCGATGTACTGACAAATCTAAACGCTTTGATCAACAAATATAAATATTCAGATCAGTCGATATTTAGTGATTTTGCCTTGTTTCTTATCAAGAACAAGGAACCTATCGTTAATTCCTTTATTAAAGTAAAGGTCTATAGAAAGAGTGCAAGAAACGAGCAAGAATACTATGCACGTCTTTCCAATGGACCTATGGAGTCTTTCAACCGAAAGCCGAAAGATCTTAAGAGAGAATCGAGAGGATTCTCTGATTTTAATTATACACGCAATCGCATTCTCTGGGCTACAAGAGACAATCCAAGCGTTAGAGGTATTCCTAAACCAAAAGATGAGATCAAAAAGAATAAAGGAAAAAAACGCGGATCATATAATAAGAAAAAATAATATAAAAATATAAGGCTCTTCATCAGTAAATGTGGGTAGATTTATATAGAAAAATTAGAATTAGTTCTTTAT
>NZ_QSPK01000047.1 GCF_003436425.1 Eubacterium sp. TM05-53 | reverse complement strand
CTTTTTTTATATTCCCTCATAAAAATGTAATTATTTCGAATTATTCCCTCATAAAAATGTAATTATTTCGAATTATTCCCTCATAAAAGTGTAAAATACTCTTGTTAGAGGTTAAGAATATGAATGTATATTATCATTTACCGGGTTTATTTGAATTCTATGAATTCTATAAAAAGTTTTTGCCCTTATTTAAAAATAAACCAGAATACTTCTACGACTGGTGCAAGATTGGCTCTATTTATGGCTCGCCATCCAATTGTATATGGTCTGGTGGACGCATCAGTTATGAAGATCATGATCCAAAAAAAGTGTTAGATTTAATGAAGAAATATAATATATCAGCTCGTCTTACATTTAGTAATTCTTTGATTGAAGAAAAACATTTATCGGATATAAAATGCAATGAATTATGTCGATTGTTGAATTTAGATACAAATAATGGGATTATTATTCATTCAGACATATTGATGAAATATTTGAAAAAAATATATCCGAATCTATATTATGTGTCTTCAACCACAAAAGTATTAACGGATTTTCATGATTTTAAAAAGGAAGTAGAAAATCCAGACTTTGCGTATGTAGTCCCTGATTTTCGTTTAAATAAACAATTTGAGAAGTTAAATTCACTATCTGAAGTATATAAACAAAAGGTAGAATTTCTATGTAACGAATGCTGCTGGTATGGCTGTAAAGATCGTAAGGAATGTTATAAATCGGTTTCTAGACAAAATCTAGGCATTGATTGTACGGATCATATATGTAAAGCGCCTTATTCGAATGAAGGCTATCGCTTTTCTAGAGTGATGGAAAGTCCTGGATTTATTAGTTTAGATGACATTTTAAATATCTATGTTCCTATGGGCTATTCAAACTTTAAAATCGAAGGAAGAGACTTAGGAAATGCTCTTTTGTTAGAATTTATTCTTTACTACATGGTAAAACCACAATATCAAATCCATGTTCGTGAAGCAATGTATTTAGATGCAATGTTAGACTTGTTTTAGGAGAAAATGATGATAGAAAAAAGACATACAGTACGCAAGTATTTAGATAAACCATTAGATATGGATTTAGTTGGTTTATTAAATACACGTATTGAACAAAATAATGAATTGTATGATTTGACATTTAAACTTGTTACGAATGAATCAGATGGCATTTCTAGTTTGGCAAAAATTATGTCGAATAATACAGTACAAAATTATATTATTCTTGCAGGCAAAGAATGTTCAATTTTAGATGAAAAGATAGGCTATTGTGGGGCTGACTTGATTTTGTATGCTCAAAGTTTAGGTTTAAATACATGGTGGTGTGGAGGCATGTTCAATGGAAAGAATGCTCTTAAACATTTAGATGATAAAAATGTTAGAGTCAATGGAGTCATTGCGATTGGATATGGAAAAACACAGGGTGTACCTCATAAATCAAAGACAGCTGATCAAATTAGCCATTACCAAGGAGTAGTTCCAGATTGGTTTAGCGCAGGTATTCAAACATTATTATTAGCACCTAGTGCTTTAAATAGACAACCATATATAGTAGATGGTGTGGGAAATAAAGTGAGTTTTAAAGTAAAAAGTGGACCTTTATCACAAGTCGATTTAGGCATAGGAAAATATTTCTTTGAGCTTGGTGCAGGAAAATCAAATTTTGAATGGAGTTAATATGATACATATTGAGGATGAAATCTTTATAAAGAAGAAATTTGATTTTGATAAGCTAAAAAGTTTTGGCTTTTCAATAGTGGATAATAAATATATCTATACAGAAGATTTTTTGGATGCAAATTTTAAAGCTATTATTGAAATATCCGATGTTTTAACTGGTAAAGTCATTGATAATTTAAGTGATGAAGAATATATGCCATTACGCATAGAATCTTATGATGGAGAGTATGTTTGTAAAGTTCGTGAGGCATACAAAACCATATTAAAAAGAATTGCGGATGCATGTTGTACAGATGTATTCTTTGCGTGTGAACAGGCCAATCGTATTGCGAACTTGATCCATGAAACATATGGAGTAAAGCCCGATTTTCCATGGAATGATGACAATGGTGTGTTTCGTCATTTAGATACTCGAAAATGGTTTTCCTTAATTATGTATATTAAAAGAGATGCCCTTTTAAAAGATGGGAACAGTGTGATGGTAAATGTCATGAATTTAAAAACAGAACAACAATATGATGTAGATGGAATTTATCCTGCCTTTCACATGAATCATAAATATTGGATTTCTTTGATTTTAGATGATACATTATCGGATACATTGATTATGGAACTAGTTTCAAAAAGTTACAATTTAACCAAAAAGAAAAGACGCAGATAGGTGCGTCTTTTATACTTTTTAGCCAATTGGCTGATGGTAGAACTTACCATAGAAATGATTTGTCTTATAGGAGTTAATAATGACATTCGGAGCTACATTTAATACACAATCAATCACATCAGCTTCTTCATAGCTTGAAATGACTGTCTTACAAATATAGAATTTCTTGTTGCTGTAAGCCCCATACGCATCAATGACACTCATACCATGTTTGAAGTTTTCTGTATAAGCCTTTGTGATAATACTTGGGTTTTCTGTTGTAATTTCAACAGTAATCTGGGCATATCTATGATAGAAACGAGAAATGGTCTGTGTTGAAATAAATTGGAAGATAATTGAATATCCCGCATATACCCATCCAAAGAATAGACCGAAAATAATTAAAATAGTTGTATTAAAAATAAAAACATAATCCCATAAGCTTTTATGAATCTTATTAGAGATGTACAGGGCAATAAAGTCTGTACCACCTGTAGATCCATCCGCTTTTAAAGCGAGTGTAATACCAATTCCATATAAGAATCCACCAAATAATACGTTTAGAACTAGATCATCAAAAAAAGGAGTAAAAGAGAAAATGTTTAAAAAGAATGATACAAGTCCAAACTGTAGGCAACTTAAGAATACAAATCGTTTTGAAACGGATTTATAACATAATAATGCCGCCGGAATATTTAACATAAGAATGCCTAATGAGATAGAGAAATTGATGTTAAATAAATTGCAGATTTTATGAATCAATATCGCAACTCCGGTAAATCCACTAGACAATAAATTGCATGGATTCATAAAGACTTGAATCACGTATACTTGAATAAAAGCACTTAATACCGTCATGATAATGGAAAGTATTAAGCGTAGATTTTTGTTTTTTGAAAAATGTCGAATTTCTTTTGTCATGCGAATCACCATGGATAATTATATTAGAAAAGAATTTTTATTCCTTGAAGCTTCCTTCCTTGTATTAGGAAATTTCCTAATATTAGGAAAAAATGCATGTTAATAATTAGGAAGAATCATATAAAATATACGTACGGGGGGGGTGCACTAAAAGTGAATAAAAGACAAGAGAAAATTGTTCTATTGTTGAATGATACAAAGGCATGGATGACAGGAAAAGAAATTTCTAAACTTATGCAAGTATCGGACCGAACAATTCGTAGTGATATCGATGCGATCAATCGATATTATGAACAGCCAATTATTGAATCCAACTTACGAAGTGGATATCATATTCGAGATGAAATCAATGTTACATTGCCTACAGCACAAAAATATATAATACCTCAAACACCTCAAGAAAGATGTGTGTATATTATACGCGTGTTATTGTTTGAGAAAAAAGAATTAAACTTGATGGATCTACAAGATCAAGTGTTTATTAGTGGGTATTCAATTGATAATGACATTAAAAGAATTAAAAAAATACTTGAGGGTTATCATGATTTAAAATTGATTCGCTCTAAAAACCACATTCATTTAGAGGGTAGCGAAGATGAAATGCGCAAACTCTATAAAGATTTACTTACGGAAGAGACACAAGGAAATTTCTTGAATCTTAATAAGCTTTCGAGTATGTTTAAAGGCTTTGATTTATTAAAAGTCAAAGACATCATGGAAAATATTTTAAAAGAATATAATTATCGTATTCGAGAAATGGCAATTCCCATGTTGATGATACATATTGGTGTTGCGATTGAAAGGATGTTGCACCACAATTACATCAAAACAAGTCGTGGAACAGATTTGGAAAACACAAAAGAATATCAGATTGCCAAAGAATTCTTTAATCGTGTATCTAAAATTGTGCGTATTGAGATCAATGAAAATGAAGTTGAATTATTAGCCCTATTATTAATGGGTAAAAATTCAATGAATCTTCAAAATGATTTGGTTTCTGCCCACAGTAAACACGGCTACAATGTGAATGAATTGGTTACGCAAATTATCGAATCCATTAAATCAGATTATGATATTGACTTCTCAAAAGACGTAGATTTGCGTTCGGGTATCGCATTACATTTGCAAGGATTAGTTGAAAGAAAAAATAAAAATATTCATATCGATAATATGTATCTTCAAGAATTGAAGAAGAAGTATCCATTGGTTTTTGAATTGTCCATTCGTGTAGGTGAAATTTTAAATGAAGAATTAGGAATGGATATTTCTGAAAATGAGCTAGGCTTTTTGGCCCTTCATTTAGGGGCCGCCTATGAAAGAACACATAATCATCAACATTACAAAGCCATTATGATTTATCCTGTGGATCAGGCTTTTGGGGATATTTTACTAAAGAAAGTGGATTTCTTATTTAACGAACGTATGGATGTAATCCAAAGTGTGAGTTATTTTGAAGAAAAGACAATCAAAGAATTGGATCCTGATTTGATTCTAACGACATCACCACTACAACACAATTTAGATATTCCAACGGTTCAAATTTCTGTATTTATCACAACAGAAGATGAGAGTCGCATTTTCCAAACATTAAATGCGTTGGATAAAAAGAGATTTCAAAATGAATTTAAAGCTCAAATTATTGATTTGATTGAACCTGAAACTTTCCATTTGAATTTAAAAACAGAAACACCAGAAGAAACAATTGAATTTATGTGTGATCACCTAAAAAAACTAGGGTACAGTGATGATGCGTTTAAAAAATCAGTTCTTCAAAGGGAAAAAATGGCATCCACAAGTTTTGTGTATTCCTTTGCGGTACCACACTCATTGAATGTGGCAAGTTTTCGATCTTCGATTTCTGTTGCGTTTTTAGAAAAACCAATCAAATGGGGTGAATTTGAAGTTAAGATGGTTATGTTGTTGGCAATCAACGAAGTATATAGAGATACTTTAGTTATGTTCTTTGATTGGTTAAGTAGTATGATCAATAACGCAAATCATTTTGTGGCTTTATTAGAAAGTCAAAGCTATGAAGAATTTATATCAAAAATAATCGAATAGAAAGGTTGTACAAATATGGATAAAACACATCGTTATGGAGTAAAACTGAAGGAAAGTTCAGTAAATAGTTTTTATAGAGGCGTTGCCTATCTGATTGACTGGTATGTGGCAACAATGTTTGCCGGAATCCCTATTGTCTTAATTGGAAGCATTGTGAATCATACAACTTCCGTATCACAAGACTTATCTAAAATCCCTGCACCATATAATATCTTGGTAGCTTTGTTGGCGATTGTATTCTATTTAGGATATTTTGTGATTCTAGAATTGTATGTATATAAAGGACAAACTTTTGGTAAACGCATTATGAAATTAAAAGTTGTAAAAAACGATGAGTCTGACGTAGATTTTAAAACAATTTTAATGCGCGAAGGACTCGGAATCATGATCGTTGAAGGCTATATTGCGAACAGTTCAAGTTATTTGCGTCAATTGATTCAAATCGTTACAGGTATTCCAATTATGGATATGGCTGTGTATGTATTTGGAATTATTAGTGCTATTTCCATTTTAATGGGTATGGCAAGTCCATCAAGAAAAATGATTCATGATCGTATTGCGAATACACATATTATTAGTGTGGCAGGTACGGAAAAGTAATTTCCTAGTTGTAGGAAAACATTTAGTGAATTCATTATCAATAGCTGTGATAAAGTAAAGACAGCTAATAAAGGAGAGTGTTTTTATGGACAAGCTAGAAAAAATTTTGATGCCTATGGCCGATGTTCTAACTAAAAACCGAGTATTAATCGCAATTCGTGATGGTTTCTTAATTTCTACACCATTATTAATTGTTGGTTCAATCTTCTTGTTGATCGCAAACTTCCCAATTCCAGGATGGGATGCTGCAGTATCATCAATACTTGGTGCAGGTTGGACAGACTGGTTCAAGGCGGTATCTCGTGCATCATTTAACTGTACAGGTTTATTAACTGCATTAGGTACAGGATATGCGATGGCAAGAGAATTTAAAGCAGACAAAATTCAAGGTGCTGCCGTTGCATTAGTTTCTTATTTTATTTTAATGCCAACAATTCACACAGCTGTTAGAGATTCAGGTGAAGTTGTTGAAGATGCTGTTTTCGCAGGTTTAGATTTTGATTATATCGGACCAAACGGAATCTTCATGGCCTTGATTTGTGCGACTCTTGGAGTATGGTTGTTCGCCTTTGCGTATAAAAAAGGATGGACAATTAAAATGCCTAAAGGTGTACCTCCTGCAGTTGCAGATTCATTCGCTGCATTAGTACCAAGTGCTCTAGTTATGGGAGCTGCATTCTTAGTACGTATTGGTTTCTCATTCACAGAATTTGGATACTTACAAGACTTCGTAGTAGCCATTCTACAAACACCATTGGAAGGTTTAGGAGATACATTAGGAGCTAACGCATTATATTCATTCATGTGTACTTTCTTCTGGTTCTTTGGTATCAACGGACCAGCAGTATGTAACTCAGTATTCTTCATTGGTAACGTATTAACCGCAAAACAATTAATCGCATTCGAAGCTGGTAAAGCATTACCATATATCTTCACAAACCCATTCAGTAACTTCTTCTGTAACTTCGGTGGTGGAGGATCTACTCTATCATTAGTAATCTTGATGGTTACAGTATGTAAGTCTGAACGTATTAAACAATTAGGAAAATTATCTATCGTTCCAGGATTCTTTGGAATCAACGAACCAATTATCTTCGGTTTACCAGTTGTATTAAACCCAGTTATTGCGATTCCATTTATTTTAGTTCCAATGATGAACTTGATCCTATCATATTTTGCAACATTATGGGGTATTATTCCACGTACAACAGGTGTAAACTTACCTTGGACTACTCCAATTGGATTCTCAGGATGGTTGGCTACAGGATCTTGGAGAGCAAGTGTATGGCAAATCTTCTTGTTGGTATTAGGAATGATGATTTACTATCCATTCATTAGAACATTAGATAAAAAATATTTGGCAGAAGAAGCTGCTGCTGCAAATGAGTCAAGCGAAGAAGACGATATCTCATTTGACGATTTAGATTTAGATAATCTATAAGATTAGGAGGATAACACAATGAAAGTTATGATGATTTTTGACCAGACACAAGCTGGTTTAGGAGGAAAAGAAAGTCCTGATTTACCTATGGGCGGAAAAGCAATGGGAATTGGTTCTTGTGAAATGTTTACTCGATTCTTGGATCAACAAGGAGGAAAAGTCATCGCTACTTTATATTGTGGAGACGGTACTTTTTTAGCCGACCCAGAACTTAACGCAAAGAAATTTGCGGCTATGGCAAAAAAATTCAATCCAGACGTAGTTATCTGTGGACCATGTTTCAACTATGCAAATTATGGTATCATGGCAGCTAAATCGGCTGAAACAATTTCAGAACTAACAAATATTCCAGCTTTCGCCATCATGTCACAAGAGTGTGAAAAGGCTATCGAAACATACAAAGATAAAGTTACAATTTTAAAAATGCCTAAAAAAGGTGGAATCGGATTGAATGAATCATTAAGCGCCATGTGTGAATACGCTAAAATGTTAGTCGACAAAAAAGATACTGCTGAATTCTTAGAAAAACATGCTTATTAATAATGACCAGCTCGATTGAGCTGGTTTTCTTTATGTTCCTAACAATAGGAAACACATTTGGAATCTAGTGAAACAAAATAGGTCTATACTGCTTTATATAAGGAGGACATAATCATGTCAGAAACATTAAAAATACTTAATACATTAACACAAACAATTTCAATTTCAGGAGATGAAAAAAATGTTGGCAAATGTATGGCACAATACTTAGAGCCATATTGTGATGAAATTGTATATGATAATTTAGGCTCTGTATTTGGTGTAAAAAAAAGTAAAAAAGAGAATGCCAAACGCGTATTAGTCATTACACACATGGATGAATCAGGATTAATGATCACAAAGATCAATGATAATGGAAGTGCTGAATTTATTGAAATCGGTAAAATCAATAAACAATATTTACCAGGAAGCCGTTTGCGTGTAAAAACAAAAACAGGTGAAGTCAATGCCTTCGTGGTTGGTACAGAAAAAATGGTCATTGACTTTGGAACATATTCAAAAGAAGAAACATTAGCACTTGGTGTATTTGTAGGAGATAGTGCCGTAGTGGATGGTCCATTTGTCAAAGTGCAAAAACAATGTATTTCAAAAGCATTAGAATCAAGAGTTGGATGTTTAATGGCTATTGAATTATTAGAAGCTGTTAAAGATAAAGAATTTGATTTTGATTTATATGTTGGAGCCTGCGTTATGGAAGAAGTAGGACAGCGAGGAGCCACAACAGCTACAGGACTTGTAAAACCAGATCTAGGTGTTGTACTTGGTTGTAAAAAAGCGAAAACATTAGATGAAAAAGATCAAAGCGTAGGAGAACTAGGGAAAGGCTTGTTAGTATCTTTCTACGATAAAGGAATGATGCCAAACCGTGGCTTATTAGATGCATTAGTACAAATCTGTAAAGAGGAAGATATCGCATATCAGCACTACTATAGTATGGATCTAAATGAAGGCGCATGGGTACACAAATTGTTTGCCGGATGTCCAACACTAAATGTATCGATTGCGATTCAAAATGCATATAGTGCAATTGAAAGTATGGATTTAAATGATTATGACTGCGCAAAAAAAGCTTTGACTGTATTTGTTGAAAATTTAAATGAAGAAAAAATTCAAGAATTTAAGGAATCAAATCGATAGGTGATACTATGGAACAAGCAATTGGTGATATTAATTTAGAAATGCTCAAAGAATTAAGTGAGGCTCATGGCATTAGTGGAAACGAAAAAGAAGTGAGTCGCACGATGAAAAAATGGATGAGTCCATATGCGGATGAAATCACATATGATAATTTAGGATCCATTATCGGACTTCAAAAAGGAGAAGAAGACCAGCCTACTTTAATGATTTGTGGACACATGGATGAAGTTGGTTTTCTAGTGCGTGAAATTGATGAACAAGGCTACATCCGTATGCTTCCGGTTGGAGGATGGTGGGGACATGTACTACCTAGTCAGACACTTGTAGTGACAACACATGAAGGTAAAAGATATCAAGGTGTTGTAGGATCAAGTGCGCCTCATGGATTGAGTAAGGAAGTCAAAGAAAAAGTTATTCGTCCATTAGATTTATTTTTAGATTTGGGTGTCGCAAACCGTGCTGAAGTAGAAGAGTTAGGAATTCAAATTGGCGATATGATTACGCCAGATACAGAATTTACAGTTATGAACAATCCAAACTATTTAATGGGAAAAGCCTGGGATGATCGTTTGTGTGCAGCTATGGTTGTAGATGTAATGCGTATTTTAAGCAAAGATAAACATAAATGCAATTTATATGGCGTTGGTACGGTACAAGAAGAAGTTGGCTTAAGAGGAGCGAGAACGGCCGCAAATATGTTACATCCAGATGTTGCGATTGCCTTAGACGTAACAACAAGTATGGATACACCAATGGATAAAGGAATCAATGGATTAGGCAAAGGCGTTGTGTTAAGTGTAATGGATGCGGGAATCATCGGTAATAAAAACTTTATCGCAAAAATGGAAGAAATCTGTAAAGATTTAGATTTAGATATCAACTATGACATGATGACATGTGGGGGTACAGATGCGGACAATATTCATAAGGCACATGATGGCGTAGTCACAATGACATTGTCCATTCCAACACGTTATATGCATTCACATCGTTTGATCATTCATCGTAAGGATTATTGGCAAACTGTATTAGTGATGGCTGAATTTGCACGTCGATTAGATAATGAATTGTTGAAGACATTGAAAGGATAAAACAATGAAAGTATTAGTTGGAAGATTTAGTTCAGAATCAAATGAACACTCTAGATCTTTGATGAGTCTTGATAAGTTTATTTTGAAATATGGAGAAGACTGTATCGACTCTATGTATTGTCGAGATATTTTTGAAGAAAATGGAATTGAATTGATTCCAAGTATTGGTGCCATAGGACATCCCCACGGACTTGTAACTTTAGATGCCTATGAATTTATTGTGGATAAATTCAAACAAAGTGTAAAAGAACACCTACACGAAATTGATGGAATCTTCTTGTTTCTTCATGGAGCTAGTAAGGTGATTGGTTTACAAGGAGGTTCAGCAGAACATGCGATTTTACGCGAAATTCGTGCTATTGTTGGACCATATATGCCTATTGCCCTAGTTATGGATCCACATGGAAATTTATCGGAAGAATTAGTTTCAAATGTAAATCTATTAAGATGTTATAGACACTCACCACATATTGATACAAAGGAAACGTATCAATTTATGGCCAAAGACTTTATTGATTTATTGAATCACAGAGAAGACATTCATCCAGTTTACTATCGTGTTCCAATTATTATTGGTGGAGAAAAAAGTGTGTCTTTTGATGAACCTATGGTGTCTATCAATAATATGTTAGAGGAAGCTGAACAAACAGGTCGTATTCGTTCTGCCTCATTCCACATTGGTTATTTAAGACATGATGGACCAAATTTAGGATGTTCTGTTGTCGTATGTCCTAAGACAAAGAAAGATACAGAATTTGCGGATATGTGGGCAAGAAAAATTCGTGAATTTGCCTATTCAAAACGTCATGAATTCCACTATCACGGAAATGTGGCTTCTTTAGAAGATGCGATTGAACAAGTTGTAAAACATGATCAAGGTACATGTTTTATTACCGATTCAGGAGATAATGTAGGATCTGGTGCTGATGGCTTTAATAATTATGTTTTAAGACAAATTATGAATTTGAAGGATTTCAATAATAAAAAATACTTAGTTTCAGGAATTGTTGATTTTAATGCCCACGCCTACTTAATGGACAAAAAAGTTGGCGACAATGTCGAATTTGATTTAGGAATGGACTATGATGAACTCTGTAAAAAAATTCATATTAAAGGTAGTGTTGTCGCCAGAGGTCTAGCTGAAGAAATGTATGTTGGCAAAGAAGATATTGGTACAGTAATCACTGTAAAAGTAGAAGATATGCCAGTATATGTCGTAGTTGAAAATGATGCCATCCAATATTATGAACCAGCTCAATATGTGACAAGTGGCTTAAATCTAGATGATTATGATGTCGTTGTTGTAAAACAGGGGTACATTTCAGCTGAATTTGATGAATATGCATCATATTGCGTAATGGCACTAACAGATGGACCTACAAATCAAGCAAGTGAAAAACTTGTATTCAGACAAATTCATAGACCGATGTATCCATATGATGATCGTGAATTAGATGAAATTTAAATAATATAAAAATCCACCTCTTGGTGGATTTTATGCTTTATAAATATTTTTGCATAAATGAATTCGCATTGTTGAAACAAATCGCTTTGATTTCTTCATCTGTAAATTCATTTTCTTTTAGTTTCAGTGCAATGTTTTGGATTTCTGTGATGTCCTTCATACCAACCACATTACTATCTTCCATACCAGGAATATAGTCCATGAAATCAAAACCTAATGCGATGTGTTCGATTCCAATTTTATTTTTTAAATATTTAAGAATTTCAATAAAGTCATCCAATGTCGCATTTTCCTTCTTGTTCTTCACAAACCAGCGAACAGGAATGCCGCCAACTAGACCATCCTTGTTTTTGATGATGTCAAGTTGTAAATCACTCAAGTTACGATAATGATTGTATAGAGCCTTCACATTACTGTGAGATGCGATGATGGGTTTTGTACTTGTTCTTGCGATATCATAGAAATTCCATTCGCAACAATGACTCGTATCTACCGCAATACCTATTTCGTTCATAGCTTGAATGACTTCTATACCTAGATCTGTTAATGGTTTATTATTTGTTCTTGCACCACAAGCTAGGGCATTATCATCGTTCCAGCATAATGAGCCAAGACGTACATTATGATCATATAACCATTGAATTTTATTTGTGACATCCTCTTTAATTCCACACATACCTTCAACAGCGATAAAGACTTGAATATCCTTATCGTTGTTAAAAGAGAAATGTTTGCTTGATTGAATACAATCATTGGCATATAAGATGCAGTCTTGCATATCTTGCCATGATTCAGTGCCACTAAAGCAGCAGACAATGGCCGAAAACTTCATATTACCCTCTTTAAAACGAGGATAGTGAAATTCATCCAAACGATTCGGCTGGTCTTTATGATCGAATAAATCATTTCCTATATCATCATGTAAATTTGCGAATGAAATCATGCGTTTAGCTCCTTTAAGAAGTCTTGAATCTGATCGGCAATGGATTGTAGACTTTCTTGCCAGAAAGTTTCTTCTTCTATGTTGATATCTGCCATACTTGCGACATTTTCACAAGTGTTAGTGGTTGTTGCGGCAAGCAACTTCTCATATTTAGGAATAAAGGATGTTCCTTCCTTTTTAAATTTCGCATACAATCCTCGAGAGAATAAAGCACCAAATGTGTATGGGAAGTTGTAGAATGCGATATCTGGAATATAGTAATGCACTTTTGTAATCCAACGATAAGGATGGATCCAGTTCTGGTCTAGGCCATCACCAAACGACTTATTTAGGGCTTCCTTCATTAATTCACATAGTTGTTTGGCATTTAAGAAACCTTCTTCAATATGTTCAAATACAGATTTTTCAAATAAGAAACGTGCATAGATATCCAATACGTTTTGACATAATGCCGATAATTGTGTATCAATGACTAATAATTTTTCTTTTTTAGGTAAAATGCTTGCCATATAGTTATACATTACATTTTCATTAAATGTACTTGCCGTTTCTGCCAGAGGCATACAATAATCACGATTTAAAATAGCTTGTTCTTCAATCATTTCACCATGGAAGGCATGACCCAATTCATGAGCTACTGTAATAATATCGCTTAATGTATTGTTGTAGTTTGTGATGATACGACTTTCATGGATCCAACCTAAGTTTTCACAGAAAGCACCTGGCTGTTTACCTTCATAAGTTGGATAATCGATCCAATGTTCATGAAATGCAGTTTTTGTCATTTCATGTAAGTTTTCACCTACTTTTTCGAACGCATCTAAAATATAGGATTCACAATCTTCAATAGAGAAATTAAAGTCACAATCTTGTAAAGTGGCATAAATTTCATACCAAGGAAGACCATTATCATAACCTAGCATCTTGGCTTTTGTGCGAAGGTATTCTCTAAATACAGGTAAATATTTTTGAATGCTTGTCATCATCGCATCGAGTGTTTTGGATGACATTCTTGATTCAATCAACATTTTTTCTAAAGGATCTTTATAGCCAAGTAAACGCGCCTCTATAAGTTGTTGCTTCTTGATGGCACTTACCGCAAAGGCAAGTGGCGTTTCAATTGGTTTATAGGCTTCAAGCTCGGCTAGAAAAGCATCTTTACGAACGTTGGAATCATTATCATGACACATATTCTTTACTTGTGTTAAAGGTAAACTGTTCCCACGATAGTTGGCCTTGGCATTTCCAGTTAGTGCATAGTACATATCCGAGAAAGCTTTTTTACTTGTTGGATATATTAAATTTAATATTTCTTGTTGTTCTAAAGGCAATGTGTGCTTGGCATTGTTTAATTTTTCTTCAATGATAAATTTATAGGTTGAATAATAACTTGATTGTTTAATTTCTCTATCTTCTAGGATCCATGTCCATAATTCATTCATTTGATTTGCGGCTACAGCACAAGCACTTAATACTTTGCTTGACCATAAAATCGCATCTTCGTTGTTGGCTTCTACACTCAGTCTTAGTGTTACATATAAACGAAGTCGATATTCTAAATCCTTGATTTCTTCGAGTTGTTTAAAGGAAATGTCTGTATTCACATTTTCTATTTTGTAATTTACTAACTGGTCATAGTCCTTTAAAAAAATTGGATCATCATAACCAGTATATAATTTGGATAAATCCCATTTATAATTGTTTGTCATTTGTGTACCTGTCTTTCCATAGTTATTATAGGAAGTATAGGAATGGAATACTCAGAAAGGAATTTCCTAAATGTTAGGAATAATCGAATATTTCCTAATCGCTAGGAAGTTCGATTCATAGAAAAGAAATTTTGTATGATGTACAATACAATCAGAACAAGGAGGGTATCTATGGAAAACTTGGAAATGATAAGCTTTCAAATTATTTCTTGTGTAGGTACTGCAAAATCAAGCTATATTGAAGCAGCACGTAAGGCACAGGCATACGAATTTGATAAGGCGGAAGAATTAATTAAAGAAGGAGACGCTATTTATATTAAAGGTCATGAGGCACATGCTTCTTTGATTCAGCAAGAGGCAAGAGGAGAGTCTGTTGCGGTAAATATGTTGTTGATGCATGCAGAGGATCAATTGATGGCAGCTGAAAATTTTAAGGCTTTTGCCGAACAACAAATCGTAATTTTCAAGAAATTTCAAGATATTGAGAATAGGTAGGAGACGAATATGAAAAGAGTATACTTATTTTGTGATAATGGAATGTCAACAAGTATGATGGCACAACGTATGCAGGATGTGGCAGATAGTCACAACTTGCCAATTGAATGTAAGGCATTTTCATATAAAATCATTCAAGACATTATTGAAAAAAATACTTTAGATTGTATCTTGATTGGTCCACAAACTAAATTCTTATTTGATGAAATCAATAAAAAATATGGTGATAAAACACCAGTTATGGTTATTGATCCAACAGATTATGGTATGATGGATGCAGAAAAAGTATTAAAAAAAGCTATCGTGCAAATGAAAAAATTTAAAAACAAATAAGGTCGCTTTTTTAAAGCGATTTTATTTTTTGAATCATATGTAGGAGGAAAAGGTATGTACGGAATTATCGCAACATGGAGAATGGCTTTAGAAGGAATACAAAAAGCAGATTCTATGTTAAAAAATAACGAAAGTGCAGCGGATTCGATTGAAGAAGCAATCAAAGCTGTAGAGGATTTTGAATACTATAAAAGTGTAGGATATGGTGGACTTCCAAATGAAGAAATGGAAGTGGAATTAGATGCTGCTTTCATGGATGGAGATACACTAGAATTTGGATGTGTTGGAGGCGTTAAAGATTTTGCCAACCCTGTTAGTATTGCACGTAGTCTAATGCACTATGATGCCAATAATTTCTTAGTGGGACAAGGAGCTGAAAAATATGCTTCAAGACATGGTTTTGAAAGAAAAACAATGTTGACAGATCGTGCTAAGATCCATTATCACAATCGTACAAAAGAAATCACAAATACGGAATTAAAACCATATTCAGGACATGACACAGTAGGTATGGTTTGTCTAGATCATGATGGACACATGACAAGTGCAACAAGTACTTCTGGATTGTTCATGAAACATCCAGGACGACTAGGCGATTCTCCTGTATGTGGTTCTGGATTCTATGTAGATTCTTTTGTCGGAGGAGCAAGTGCTACAGGTTTAGGTGAAGATGTTATGAAGGGCTGTGTTTCTTATGAAATCGTTCGTCTAATGAAAGAAGGCATGCATCCTCAACAGGCTTGTGAAAAAGCTGTACACGACTTTGATTTGGAGTTGAAACGAAGAAGAGGAAAAGCGGGAGACATGTCTTTGATTGCGATGAACAACAAGGGGGAATGGGGTTGTGCTACAAATATTGAAGGCTTTAGTTTTGTAGTGGCAACTGAAAAGCAAGCTCCAACGGTATATTTAGTGAATCATGATGAGGATGGAAAATGTACATTTGAAGTCGCAAGTAAAGAATGGATGGATAACTATATGGCCACACGTACAGCTCCATTAGTTAGGAAATAATATGGAAGAGGAATTATTAAAGAAGATCGATGAAATCAGCGATGAGATGATTTCAGGAATCAAAAGAATTGTTCAGATCGATAGCGTACAAAGTGAAGCAAAGCCAGGCATGCCTTTTGGTGAAGGGGTAAATAAAGCTTTAGAAGAAGCATTGAAATTAGCTTCTGAATTGGGCTTTGAAACAGAAAACGTCGATCATATGGTAGGTATTGCCAAATATGGTCAAGGAGAAGACTATATTGGCATTATGGGACATTTAGATGTTGTTCCTGTAGGCGAAGGATGGAATCATCCTCCATTCTCTGCTTATGAAGATGAAAATGGTAGAATCTTTGCCCGTGGTATTTTAGATAATAAAGGTCCTACTCTATCTTGTTTATATGCATTATATGCCATAAAGGAATTGGGAATTCAGTTAAAGCGTCCTGTTTATATTTTGTTTGGAACAAATGAAGAAACGGGATTTGAAGATTTAACACATTTCCTTAAAGTCAGAAAACCACCTATTATGGGCTGGACACCCGATTGTAAATATCCGGTTGTTTATGCGGAAAGAGGCAGAAGTACTTATCGTGTGAGTACGGATATTGAAAATAAGACTGCATTCAATCAATTTATTAATGAATATATTTTATCGGACAATGGATTTGGAAATAAATTAGGGCTAAATATTGAGGATCCTGAATTTGGTAAAATGCAGATGAGTAATAAAAAATTAGTGGATCTAGAAGGAAAACTTGGTTTTGACTTCTCTTTTAGCTATCCTGCAAGTATTAGTAATGATACAATAGAGGAGACAATCAAATCTAAATTAAGCAAAGAACTACAAGTAGAATGTATACATAATTATGATCCTGTTTATTTTGATAAAAATGGATTCTTGTGCCAAACATTAAAGGCTACCTATGAAAAGGTAACAGGCATGGATGGTACGCCAGTTACAACTACGGGTGGAACGTATGCGAAGATCATGCCAAATATAGTTCCTTTTGGGCCTAGTTTTCCTGGGCAAAAAGGCATTGGGCACAATCCAAATGAATGGATGGATCGTAGTGATTTGATTTTAAATGCGAAAATATACGCATTAAGTATAGTGAGGTTGGCTAATGGAGAGAATGATTGAAGTATGTGCAGGTAGTTATCAAGATTGTATAGCTGCATATCAGGGTAACGCAAAGAGGGTTGAATTAAATAGTGCGTTAAGTGTTGGTGGCTTAACGCCAAGTGTCGCAAGTCTAGTTCGTGTAAAAAAAGAAACAGACTTAACAGTGATTTGTATGGTACGCCCACGTGCTGCTGGTTTCTGTTATGAAAAAGAAGATGTAAAAATTATGCTTGAAGATGCCAAGATTCTTTTAGATCATGGTGCCGATGGAATTGCGTTTGGTTTCTTAAATGAAGATGGCACAATTTGTGAAGAGGACACAAAAAGAATGATTGATTTGATTCATTCATACAATAAGGAAGCTGTATTCCATAGAGCTTTTGAT
Source organism: Eubacterium sp. TM05-53 (assembly GCF_003436425.1). Lineage (GTDB taxonomy): Bacteria > Bacillota_I > Bacilli_A > Erysipelotrichales > Erysipelotrichaceae > Holdemanella. The sequence goes on along the minus strand of NZ_QSPK01000047.1, from coordinate 418 downwards.
GTTACGCCAGATGCATTTGAAGCCATTGAAACATTAATTGATTTAGGGGCAGATCGTGTATTGACAAGTGGACAAAAATCAAAAGCTATGGAAGGAATTGATTTAATTAAAGTATTGAATAATCAATATGGAGATAAGATTCAGATTCTTCCTGGTAGTGGAATGAATGCAGAAAACGCAAAAATGATGATGAATTATACAGGTGTATATCAGGTGCATTCTTCTTGTAAGAGCTATAAGGCAGATGCGACAACCACTAAAAATGGCGTTTCTTATAGTTACTTGGCAAGTCCACATGAAAATGACTATGATGTCGTTGATGTGGAATTGGTAAAAAAATTAGTGGATAGTATCAAGTAAGGGTAATCCGCAATTAGATAGGGTCGACTAAGAGTTGGCTTCAAGAATTGTAGGGTTG
>NZ_QSPK01000046.1 GCF_003436425.1 Eubacterium sp. TM05-53 | reverse complement strand
TAATTATGTGTACAATTTAATTTGAATACTGTGTTAGCAATTAATTTGGCAATCAACATAAAGATTCCTGATACTTTTCGTTTGACTGTACCATTACTTCTTTATCCTGCATTTCTGAAATGATCTTGACATCCTCTTTGGTAATCTTCAAAGAAATCATTTTGATGAATGGATGATTCATTTGAATATTTACCTTGAATTGGTACGTAAATTCGTATCTTGCTGGTTTATAGGAACATGTCTTCCCTTTCTTATTTGTGAAATGAAGTTCTCGCTTATTCTCTTCAATTTCTACCAAAACCTTTTGAATGTCACTTAAGTCAAACACATCTGGATTTTCATCACTAAGCTTTGTTGCCTTTGTCACGACAAACCAGTTGTGCTTTCGATCAACCATTACCTTTGGATACTCACCAAACGTTTCAGCTGCCACAAACGCTTTGACTCTTTGTGCGTTTTCTTCACGATATGTTAGCTGCCCTTTGATCTGTGTTATTGTTGTGTTTTTGTAGTCTGTAAATAATGGTGACATTTTTTTCTTACAGTCATTACAGATCGTACCATCCGCACATTTATAACCTTCCATCAATGCCATCTTCTTTTTACACACATCACATTCCTTTTTAGAAAACAACCCCATTTCATTTCCCTCCTTTCTTCATTTGATTGACTTGTTTACTTGTGCTATATTGTATTTAGAAAGCACTTTCAAAACTTATGTAATCAACTTACATTTTCATTATAGAAAGTATTAGAAAAATTACCCCACCCCAAAACTTAAAAAGGGTGGGAACAGCGGTACATAAAGGGGAAAATCATGAAAAAAGTTATAAAATATTTATTAGTATTTGGTCTAAGCCTATGCAATCTATATGGGTGTTCATCAAAATCTTTACTCGATAAAGATAACCCCGTGACCCTGACAATGTGGCATGTTTATGGAGAACAAGTCAATTCTCCAATGAACCAATTGGTAGCTGAATTTAATGAGACCGAAGGAAAAGAAAAGGGCATTATTATAAATGTAACTAAGGTCACTAACGCAAGTAAAATCGGACAAGAATTAGAAGCAAGTCTAGCCAAAGAACCTGGCGCAGATCCCATGCCTGATCTGTATACAGGACATATTCATAATGCTAGACAAGTAGGATTAGAAAATAGTGTGGTATGGGATGATGTATTCACAAAGAAAGAAATCAACAATTTTGTCGATGAATTTTTAGATGCCGGAATACTCGAAGATAAGCTAGTCGACCTTCCACTATCCAAATCCACAATTGTATTCTTTATGAATGGAACCCAATTTAAAAAATTTTCAAACGATACACAAGTTACACTAAACGACTTTGAAACGTGGGATCAAGTCTTTAAAGTCGCTGAAAAATATTACGAATGGTCAAACGGAAAACCACTTTGTTGTTTTGACTATGTTTTAAACTCTGTTGAATCTTATGCGATCGCATTAGGCTCTAAACATATGTTTAATGAGAATGGCTGGTATAATACGGACAATAAAGAATTTCAAGAAGCCTTTAGAACCTTTCTAGAACCATTGATCAAAGGCCATATTTCTGCTTCAGATTTCTATTCAAGCACACAACTTACAACCGGAGAAACACTCATTGGTGTATCCAGCAGTGCAGCCTATCTCTATTTAAATGACATCGTTACATATCCAGATAATACAACGGAACCATTAAATGCGATTGCCCTGCCTTATCCAAAGGCCGATAAAGACCATGCCCTCATGACACAAGCTGGTGTTGGATTATGTGCCTATAAGACTACAGAACAAAAACAAGAAGCTGCTAGTGTCTTTGCGCATTGGCTTGTAGAGCCAAAACGAAACGTGGACTTTGTGATTCAAGGAGGTTACATGCCAGTCACAAAAAAAGCATTTAAAAACTTAAAAAATGAAAAGTTTGAAGATGAAGAAACACAATCTTTATACAATACACTCACCGAAATGAAATCCGACTATACCGTTATTTCTAGAGATGTTACATATGCGGTTTCTAGAAAGGCCTACACCTTCTATGATCAGATTCGAAAAAATCAATCCCAATGGCAGGCAAGATATGAAGCTGGAGAAGACATGGATGTACTTGTACAAGAGGCAATGGACATATTAAAAAGTCTTTCATGAGGTTTTAAATTATGCAGATAAGCTTTAAGAAAAAAGAAAAATCCATGAAACGAAAGCTCTTTGTCTACATGTTTTTCCTTGTCACAGCCATCACTGTCACTCTATTAATGGGACTCTTCCTATTTGGTCGACTTGGAACAACAGAGCAAGACTTTCATAAAAAACTATCCATTCAAAGTGAATACTTCACAAAGAATATGGAATCCTATTGGGATGATCTTGCCTCTATGAATATCGCTCTAGGCGAAACTATGCAAAATACTTTAGAAACAAACCTTGAAAAACAAGGTTTGACATTTAGTCAGCTACAAGATAATCCAAACGCTCTTTATGCATTAGAAAACGATTTAATTCAGCCATTAAGCCAATTTTTAGAACGCGCCAATTGTTCCGGTGCCTATATTCAGTTAGATACAACAATCAACTCAACACTTGAAAATGCAAACAATCAACGTAGTGGTGTCTATCTACAAAAAAACTCTATGTCTGTCTCTAAAGAAGACTTGATTTTATATCGTGGAATTGCCAATATCGGCAAAAAACATAGCATTATGCCCCATCGTAAATGGCGCCAAGAATTTGACATAACTTTAGTACCGGATTATGAAGAATTAAAAATGGGTGATTTTGATTATTCCCTATCGGATATCATTCAACTTCCCTATACCGAAGAAAGAATTGCCCTTTTAAGAGTTCCCTTGATAGGAAAAGATGGTACTTTCTATGGATTATGTGGTTTTGAGATCAGCCAAAGCTGGTTTAAATATGCGCATACACAACCTTCCACATTAAATCATTTAACCTGTCTCTTAGTTCCGGATGATACAAAGATTCTCACAGAAGAAGGCTTTAGTACCGGAAGTCGAAACGGATTTTATTACTTGCCAAAAGGCAGTCTTGAAGTCAAACAAATGAATAATGGCCTATTAAAAATTGTAGGTGAGGATCGTAGCTATATTGGTTTTAAAAGTCGCGTACCGATCTCCAAGAATCAAACGTATTCAACATTCGTGATGATTTTGGATTCCGACTACAATCGTGCTATTGCGAAAAGCAATCTAGAACTCTTCTTCTTTACCATCATACTTTTATTATTTGTATTACTTGGCTGTTCCTACTTTAGTCAAAGATATCTAACCCCTATCTTACAAGGTCTTGATCAACTGCGAAAAGATAAAAAGAATCAAACACGTTATTCTGTTCAGGAAATTGATGACTTATTAGATTTTCTATCGATACAAGACTATGAAGTCGAAAACAAGATGTTAAGTTTAGAACTTGAGATGCAGGAAAACCGCAAGAAGCTTGAACAAATTGAAAATGAACATGAACTCATTCAAAGAGAATATGATAAGGCAAGAATGGAAGTCGAGCGTCTGGCAAAAAAACGTGAAGTTGATGTAGATGAAGAAGAATATAATCGTTTCCTTGAATGTCTTGCGACATTGACTCGCAAAGAAAAAGAGATCTTAGATCTCTATGTGAAAGGATATTCAAGTAAGGATATTCTAGAAACATTAAATATTACTGACAATACATTAAAGTATCACAATCGTAATATTTATAGTAAGCTTGGTGTAAAATCAAGAAAACAATTATTGATGTACATGACATTATTAAACAACAAAAGGAGCTAAATTAGCTCCTTTTACTGTACATAGCGCTTTAAATAATCTACATCTAAAATTAAGATTTTATGATATACCATCGTAATAACGTTTTCTTCTCTTAACCCACGCAAGATACGATTGACACTGTTTCTTGTGGATACCCCACAGAAATTGGCAATATCATCGTTCGTGATTTGCAGATCAATAAATATACCTTTTTTAACTTGTCTACCAAATAATGGAATCAAATGATAGATAAATGCACACACAGCTCCATTTTTCCCATTCATTGTCATGAGTTGCTGGCGATAAATAGCTTCGGTCATCTTTTTGCGATAATACGAATCTATATATGCCTGTAATTCTTCATTTTCTTTCACATATTGTTCAAACAATTTTCTGTTGATTCGATAGAAAGTTGCCTTATCACTTTCGATACGAGCATGAAATGATGCCGTTGTCATTTTATTGATTTCATCTTTCAACAAGGAAATCATATCCAAACCTTTTAAATAAGTGATATTGAATTCACGCCCATCACATAAAACAATACTCACTTTCACAACACCATCTTTTAATACGTAAATATCTTCTTGGTCGTGTCCATCCATCATCAAATATGTATGTTTCTTTTTTGTGACTTCAGGAAGATTCTTTTCTTCAAGAAAATTTAAAACTGACTCACTCATAAATAACCCCTTCTCAATACATTTAATTATAACATACTCACTAAGCCCAATTTAGTAACATATGTTATGTGAGAATATAACATTTAAACGTTACACACCTAATATATCATACTTTTTAAAACAATACTCATTATCTACTAATTTCTGCAAAGATTTGTTAAAAAATATAAACGATGTAAAACAATACAATTATAAAATATCAATATTCTCTCCAGATAGAGCTTTATTCATACTTCTTACAGCACAAAATTTACCACACATACTACAAGTATCACTGTGATCATCTTCTGGCATACGAGACTGACGAATTGCTTTTGCGGTTTCTGGATCTAGCGCACACTCAAATTGTGCATCCCAATCTAGATTCTTTCTTGCGTCAGCCATCTTGTCATCGATATCTCGTGCTCCTTTAACACCTTTGGCAATATCAGCCGCATGAGCTGCAATCTTAGAAGCAATGATACCTTGTTTTGTATCTTCGACATTTGGTAAAGCCAAGTGTTCTGCCGGTGTTACATAACATAAGAAAGCGGCTCCTGACATAGCTGCAACCGCACCACCAATAGCGGCTGTAATATGATCATAGCCTGGCGCAATATCTGTAACTAATGGGCCTAACACATAGAATGGAGCTCCCATACAGATTTGTTGCTGAACCTGCATATTGGCAGCTACTTGATCTAATGGAACATGTCCAGGTCCTTCGACAATAACCTGTACGTTATGTTCCCAAGCACGTTTTGTAAGTTCTCCTAAACGAACCAATTCTTCGATTTGACATACATCTGTGGCATCTGCTAAACATCCAGGACGACAAGCATCACCTAAAGAAATCGTCACATCATATTTTTCACAGATATCCAAGATTTCATCGTAGTATTCATAGAATGGATTCTCTTCACCTGTCATAGACATCCACGCAAAGACTAAACTTCCTCCACGAGAAACGATATTCATTTTACGTTTATGTTTTTTGATTTGATCAATCGTCTTTCTTGTGATTCCACAGTGCAAAGTCACAAAGTCTACCCCATCTTTGGCATGTAACTCGACTACATCTAAGAAATCCTTTGCGGTTAATGTATTTAAATCTCTTTGGTAGTGAATGACACTATCATATACAGGTACAGTACCAATCATAGCAGGACATTCAGCTGTCAATTTTTGACGGAATGGCTGCGTATTTCCATGACTGGATAAATCCATAATAGATTCTGCACCAAGATTTACGGCTGCCATAACTTTTTCCATTTCGACATCATAATCTTTACAATCTCTAGAAACCCCTAAGTTTACATTGATCTTTGTGCGTAACATACTTCCCACACCTTCAGGATTTAAAGATTTGTGGTTTTTATTGGCCGGAATTACAACCTTACCACATGCGACTAACTCTCTTAGTTCTTCTTCTGTCATTTTTTCTTTTTGGGCTACAATCTTCATTTCTGGCGTAATAATTCCCTTACGCGCAGCATCCATCTGAGTGGTATATGTAGCGCCTGTACTTACTGTACTTTCATTTGTGTTCATTTTAAAATCTCCTTTTCCAAATGATTATTTAACGTGACAAAAAGTGGTGCTCCCATTTTGCCACCAAAAAAAAGTGAGCAACCAATATAGGTATACTCACACTAAAAAGACAAAGTATTTCCCTACGTTGGCATTATCCAAATCAGGTTATAGGTCGAAAGTCACACTTTCCTCTCAGCCTGTACTACAAGCTCCCTTTTTTTATTTACATCTAAGTTATACACTAATTCTAAAAGATAGTAAAGGAATATGACATTTATTTTCGAACTGGCTTTTCTTCTTTATCCCAAATTCCAATCCCAGTAATGGCACAAATCATTGAGAAAATAGGAACGATAAAGATAAACCATGCGTATGGAATATAAGCTGTTGAGCATCCAAGTACGCCCATGACATAAATTGTCGCAACACCCCAAGGAACGATTGGTGCAGATAATGTACCAGAATCTTCGAGTGTTCTAGATAATACTTTACGAGAAATATTCATATCTTCATAAGTCGATTCAAACGTTTGTTCAGTTACAATGATAGATACTGTTTGTCCGCCAGCTGTTAAGAAGTTCACGACATAACAATACACTAAAGTGACAAACACTAGTACTGTACGATTCTTGATAAATTTTAAAAGAACATTTTTTGCCAAAACATCCAAAATACCAGTAGACGTAATGACAGCGCCCATAACACTGGCAACCATAAATGTCACTAATAATTCAGACATAGAAAGTACACCACCACGATTCAACATAGGATCAACAATGGATACACCTGTTTCAATGCTGAAACCATTAAAGGCATAGTTCATTAAATCAACAAAGTTAACACCTTGAAATACCATCGCAAAAGCAGCCGATACAACTACGGCTAAGCCCATTCCTAATAAAGAAGGTAATTTAAATACAGAAATCAAAATAACTAGAATGGCAGGTAAAATCAATAAAATATTGATATTGAAATGTTTAGATAGCGTATCTAAAATCAATTTTTGTTGGGCAAGATCCATACTTCCACCACTATAATACAAGCCGGCAATTGTAAATAAAATCAAAGCGACTACAGCTGCAGGAAGTGTTGTATACTGCATAGAATGAATGTGATCATATAAAGGCACTTTACTTACTCCACTTGCTAAATTGGTTGTATCTGATAAAGGTGACATTTTATCGCCTAGCCATGCTCCAGAAACAACGGCCCCCACAACTAATGGTACGGGAATACTTGTTGTAGCGGCAATACCTACCATCGCAAGACCCATAGTTGCCACAGAACCAAAAGATGTTCCCGTAAATTCACTAGTCAAAGCACAAAGCACAAAGGCAAGAGGTACTAAGATTTTTGGTGAAATCACCTGCATACCATAATACATCAATGATGGAACAGTTCCACCGGCCATCCAGATTCCCACAAGCATACCGACCATAATGACGATCAAGAATGTAGGCATACAGTCAGCGGCTGTTTTAATAATGTTCTGTTCCACTTCACTCCATGGAATATTTAAAAGTTTTGTGGTAATAACCGCAACGATCACACCCGCAAATACAGATAGTGTTGTATTGCATCCTAAGTTGATCATAATGATCAATACGGCAATAATAGCCAAAAACGAAACCACCGCAAATAGGGTTGTTGGCTGTTTTCTTTCTTTATTCATATCAAATTTCCTTCTCTTTCATTTATAATAATTCGTCCTTTAAAAAGTCTAGAGTCCCTTTCATTCTTGCTTCTCTAAACGCAAACGATTTAAAGCGATGCTCTGCTCCTTGGACAATAATACATTTTGCTCTTTCCTTAAAAATTTCTTTATACTTGTAACTACACTCACACGAAGCTGTAATGTCTTGATCTCCATGAATGGTACATACATTCTTATCAAACAAAGAAGCCTCTTTGTATGGATCCAATGTACATGCATCCTGATAGAATTTTAGGATCAACTTCAATCCTTCCACATCTGCACATCCATCTTTTTCAATATTTGAAACATCCTGACCACATAAAGTCAAATGTTCCTTCAAGTTATAAACTAAATCTGGTGCAGGACACCATAACGACAATGCTTGAATTCTATCTTTACATTGTCCAGCCACCATACTTGCGACACAACCTCCTAGACTACATCCATGAAGTGCAATCTTTTTCGAATCGACAAAATCTAAAGATTCGACATAATCCAACATGGCTTTCGCATCCAGAATCTCACTTGAAATAGTCATATCTTCAAAGCGTCCATCGCTTTCGCCGCTGCCATTCATGTCAAAGCGAACACTCGCAATACCAGCATCACACAATCTTTGAGATAACTCATTATGCACAAAATTTATTTCATTGCGATCATCACAAAATCCATGAAGTAGAATGACCATAGGCACTTTAGAACTTACATTGTCTGGCACATGAAGCATACCTCGCAGTGTCAGTCCATCCCGCTTAATTTCTACGTACTTCTGCATATATTTCCCTCCGTTTTGGGTATAATACCACAAAAAATATAATTTGTTTATACTTTTTTAACACATGTATACATTTTGAATACATCAATAGCCTCTTTGTTCATCAAGAGGCTATTTTTTCTTATATATTGTTGCGCTGTATCCTTCCACTTTTTTACTTTGATACATTGCCATATCGGCTCTGCAGTATAATTCATCAAAGGTCAATTCTTCTTTTCCATCATAAATGCAAGCGCCTAAACTCATTATAATCGGATGATCTTTTATAGATTCAATTTGGATTTGTTTCAAATTCTCAAACAAACGTTTAAAGAAAGCATTGGCACACTTACGATCCGTAACACCTGGAATAAATAACGCAAACTCATCTCCACCAAGACGCATGACTACATCTTTATCACGACATGATTTTTGTAGCGTATGCGCAATCGCAACAATGACCTCATCCCCAGCCATGTGTCCATACGTATCATTAATGGATTTAAATTTGTCACAATCCACTAAACACATCATGCCACTGACTTTGTTGTTTAAAACACGCTCAATCATCTTCTCTCCACTACGACGATTTGAAATTCCCGTCATTGTATCTGTTTGAGCTAAATATAATAATTTGTCTTCTCGCTTCTTTTGATCATCAATACACTCCACACAGTATAGAACATGGAGTAAACTTCCATCCTCATCATAATCAACCGGAATAAAACGGGATCGACACCAGCCAGAAAGCTTACCATAGAAAACACTATCTATGGATTTTTTGCCTTGAAGTCTTTCTTCTAATGTCTCAAGATCCATAAATTCAACTTCTCGATCTACATAATCAGCTTGACAGAATTTTCGATGAATCTTACAAATATGATCCGTAAAATTATCTTCTATATCATAAATTTCATGTTTTCCTAAATACGTTAGAATTTGCGGCTCCATTTTCACAATATGAAAGCGATTGGTTTTCACATTGATATAATGCATAGAAGTATAGATTTGTCCCAAGGCTGAATAGCCACTTAATTTTGCCTCACGCTTGGACTTATTTTGTGAATTACGAATCTTTAAAAAAGAGATGACTAACGTTGCGATCATATCTAAGAATGTAGTTAAACCCAAATGATCATCAATCGGTGGATTGTCCACGCCAAAGAAACCACTGATTTCATTTTTATAGCGAATTGGACATACCACAAGACGCTTAACATTTTGAATCTTTAACGTATTATATGTATACACATGCTCATTTTTTATCGTTTCAACATCACGAATGATCACATTTTCTTTCTTATCAAAAGCTTTGTACCACCAATCGATGATATCCATATCAACGCCTTGTAGATAATCAATTTCACTTTCAATGCCTTGACGGCACCATTCATATGTATTATCGGTCACATGTTCTTTTTTATTATCTTCAAAAATATAAATTCGATCACATCCAATATGTTTTCCAAAGAAACGAATAAACTCATTGATCTGTTCATCTGGTGTATCCAACATGAGTGCCGAACGCAACGCTTCATTGATGACCAATTCATATCGCATGATTGTCTGCATATAGGACCTACCTTTCATTTATTCAATTATATCGTTAACTTGGTTATATTTTAGTTATTTTTTGCGCATAATTACCAATCGCTTCAATTACTTTTTCCCCATCGCCAAAGGCTTTGAGAAATGTTCATTCATACCTGCCTTTTTTGTACGCTCAATATCATCCACAAACGCATCCGAAACCAATTTTTTAATATATAAAAAAGATACAATACTATTTGTCGCAATCTTTAGTGCAAGTTGTTTCGGGTATTGATTTGTCCCAGTTGAAATCAATGGAAATGCAATCGAATTAAGTTGATATTGACTTGCGAGTTCTAAACTATTTAAGTAACAAGATTTTAGTTTTTCTTCTTCATGATTGTGACCGCCATGCCAGACAGGTCCACAAGTATGAATAATATATGTACTTAGGTTATATCCACTTATAAGACATGCTTGTCCTACTTCTAATCTTTTAAGTCTTCTACAATTCTCATCCAACTCATTTCCGGCTTGTTGATGAATGTAATGATCTAGACCACCAGTCGCATCAAAGCTTGGATTTGTCGCATTCACAATCGCATCTACTTTTAATTTTGTGATATCCTGACGTATGATTTTTAATGACATAATATCTCCTTATATAAGAAAAGAGCTTGATCAAGCTCTTAGTTTTTCAATAAAATCTTCTTGTTTTAAAGGCTTTGAATAATAGAAACCCTGAATTTCATCACAATTCATTTCGATCAAGCAATCCCTTTGTTCTTTACTTTCAACACCTTCGGCAACCACCTTCATATCAAGTCCATGACCTAAATCAATGGCTTGTTGCACAATTTTCTTTCCACGTGCTTGATGAATATAATCAATCAAACTCTTGTCTAATTTTACGGTGCTAAAGTTCAATTCATTTAAAGATGTCAATGAAGAATATCCCGAACCAAAATCATCCATATGAAGCTTAAATCCTGCCTTCACTAATTGGTCTGTGATTTCAAGAATCTTCTCTGAATACAATGTCGCAGATTCTGTTAATTCAATTGGAACACAATCAAATGGAATTTGTTTGTGCTTCACGATATCTACATAGCGATCCACTACATCACTAAAATGAATGCTGGCACGAGATAAGTTAACAGAAATTGGAACAATAGGAAGTTTATTTTCCATTCTTTCTTTTTGGAACTGACAAACACTCTCAAATACATATTCATCTAAATGAACAACTAATCCATCACTTTCAAATAACGGTATAAAAGCTCCTGGTGAAATCAATGTACCATCTAATTTCTGCCAACGAACCAAAGCTTCTGCTCCTACAATATGTTCTGTCTGTACATCATATTTTGGTTGATAGTACACCTTGAATTCTTTATTCGCAATAGCTGATTTAAAATCATTTTCCATCTGTCTTTGCGCTAACTGCTTTTGATTCATTTCATCTGTATAAAAGGCCACATTGGTCTTAAAATCTTTGGAGATACTCTTTTCTGCCATCAATGCACGGTCACAAATAATGGGAATAGAAAGGCTTGTATCTATATCTTCATAAATACCCACCTTAATACGAATATTTGGGATTGGTGCTTCTTCTGCAATCTTATTTATATTCTTGTTGATACGATCAATATCCAACTTTTCATTACTATGGAACAAGCCTAATAATTGATCTCCTTCATAACGTGTCAATAAACCATTTTTTACATAATATCTAAAGGCATTTGAAAGGTAAACCAATACTTCATTTCCTTTCTTTGTGCCATATGTACCATTGATCAATTTAAAATCCGCAACATCTAGGATAACCACATGAAACTTTTCCTCAGTCATAAAATGTGTAAACGTTCTTGCGTGATGATAAAAGGCTTGTCTTGTATATAGACCTGTCAATTCATCTTTTTCGATAGCTGCTAAAGTCACACTCGATTCTCTAAGCTTGATCACACTATCGATTCGACTCTTTACAATTCGCGCATTATATGGCTTTGTGATAAAATCCACGGCCCCTAGACCTAAACACTTTAATTCATCTTCCTGTGAGTTATTTCCAGTCGTCACAATAACTGGAACACTTGCCAACAAGGAATCGGATTTTTGGCGTGATAAGAATTCAAAACCATCACAAACAGGCATCACCACATCCAATAAGATAAGTGATATATCTTTATAGTATTGAGATAAGATATTTAATCCTTCTTCTCCATTTACAGCTTCAATCACATCATAATCGTCTTCTAAAGTGACCTTTAAAATTTCGCGATTGATTTCATTATCTTCGACAATCAACACTTTTCGTTTAAAACCATTTGGTGTGATTGTATTATTAAACATATCTAAATTATTCCTACGAATATCTAAATCTTCATTCGCAAAACCAATGATGATTTGACTTAATCGATTATCTTCCATGACACGTCCAAAGTGTGAGTACATAAAATGAACTTCGGAATCGTTTTTAGATTGGTAATGAATATTAAAGTGTTCTGTTTTTTCTAACCTAGAAAATAAAGAGTTAAATGAAAGAGCCATTCGTAACATATCACGATTCTTTTCGTAAACACGATCATCAATATATTGATTCATCGCATCATTATAATCTATGCATGATGAAAAACCAGGCAACTTCAACGTTTCCTTAAAAGCATGAATTTGTTGATCTTCACAATCCACAATATAGATGTTTTTAAATTCATCGCCTAGTATTTGATAAATGCGATTCGAATCAAAATCTTTCATAAAAACCCTTCTAAAATAATATAACTTATATACAACTATTATATAACCAAAACTTTCATTACGCAAACAACCAAGGAAAAGAAAAAAAGTGTCTTTTGACACTTTATCATTATTTACGGTTTGCGTTTACCGATTTCATGATTTGACGAATCTGTGCTTCACTAGGTTTACGTCCCATTTGTAAGAACATTGCACGAATCATCTTTTCATTAATTGGTGGATTTTCTTTAATTTCTTTTTCAAACTTCTTACGAGTGAAGTAGAAAGTAACCAAGCCACCAATGATGGCTCCCACAATCGTATATAAAATTGATGCACCCATGTTTTAGTCAACCTCACTATCTACTCATCTATTCTACTATCTTTTTGGGGTTTTGACAATATAAATTGACCACTATATTCCGTTAAAATAACGGAAACAAAGATCAAAAGCCCCCCTAAAATCATAATTGGACTTTTCTCTTCATGCAACAATAAGAAGCCAAATACATTCGCAAACAATGATTCTGTACATAAAAGTACACTCGCACTCGATGCGTCTGTATATTTTTGTGCCAAAGTCTGAAGCTGAAATGCCAAGAAAGTGGCCACTAAAATCATGTAGGCACAACTCATATACGCATGCATAGTGATTGTTTGTGGTATTGTTTCTAAACTGAATGCGAGCGGAATCGAAAGGATCGCCGCAACACTCATTTGTACGGCATTGATCACAATCGAATTGGAGTTTTCTGTCGCATATTCTAAAGATATGATGTGACACGCAAAGAAGAAGGCACATGCTAAAGATAAACTATCGCCAAAACTAAATGAGAAATACCCTTTAGATAAGCTTAGACAGGCAATTCCTACAAGACAAACAACACTTGCCGCAAGTTGATGATTGCTCGGTTTCTTTTTCCATAACAGCCATACAATATAGGGTACAAGAACGACGTTGACAGCTGTTAAAAAGGCATTTTGACCTGTATTCGTTAAGAATAAGCCGAAGGTTTGAAACGCAAAAGCTAAGTACATTAAAACACCTGAAATACTTCCACGAAATAAGGCTTCCCTAGAAATCTTTACACGACTGACTAAACATACAATAATACTAACGATGCTAGCGCCAATAAAGCGAATCATTAAAACAGTAAAAGGATCAAATGTCTGCAAAGCTGCATCGGTCGCGATAAAACCGCCACCCCAAATGGCCGCAACTAAAAGGCATACTAAATTAGCCTGTTGTTTACTCATGCTTTTTCCTCATCAAATAAAGATGGTTGTTCAAAATCATCTTGTTTGACCCAAGAACCGTCCGCAACATTTTCAAGTGGTGAGATCCACTCAAACTTGTCTACTTTACCTAGTGGTGAAGAGAATGTAGATTGGGCATTCATCAAACTGATTTCTTTTGCCTCAAAGCGCATAATATCTTCTGCATAAATTTCAAATGGAGTATTTAATTCGACCATATGTACATTGAATATCACATTTGGATTGGATTTCACTAACTTACAAATACGATTTCCCTTAGCCGGACGATTCAATGGCGCAATCTCCATTTGTTTCATACGCTTTAAAGAAAGGGTTGTCGTAGAAATTAAGACTTGTTCCTCACGATTTTGACTGACACAAATAGAAGCTACACAATCATCCTTTGATAGATTCATCGCCTTCACACCTTTGGATTTATTAGAAACCAAAGGAATTTGTTCAACCGGATACATCAAGCCATAGCCTTGTTCACTAACTAGAATGACTTGATCATCTGGTTTATAAGATAAAGATACCGATATCATTTCATCCATGGCACCAATCTTCATACATGCCATTGTTTTATTGGAACGTGAAACTTCAAATTCTTTTAATTCTGTACGCTTGATCATACCATGACGACTTGCACTTATGACATGAACTCCTGTTTTAAAAGAATCCAATACATAGGCTGCGATAATTTTTTCACTTGAATCCATCTTAATATAATTTGAGATATGACCCCCCAAATCTTTCCATTTTGCCTCTTCAATCTGATAAACCGGAATATATCCATATGTACCTCGGTTTGTGAAGAAAACTAATGTCTGTAATGTATGACTTACACCGTAACATACTAATGAATCTGTATCTTTTCTTTGTGTCATAGATTCACTAGAGGCATTATAGCTTCTCATAGATACACGCTTGATATAGCCATCACGAGTTACCGTAATCATGCATTCTTCTTTGGAGATCATGGCCTTTTCATCAATTACGATTTCTTTCACTTCATGTACAATATCTGAAAGACGAGGTGTATTGAATTCTTCATTCACCTTTTCTAATTCTTCCACCATGACTTTATGAAGTTCATTTTTATCGGAAATAATCTTCTCTAATTCAGCAATATCACTTTGTAGTTGTTTGAATTCTGCCTTTAATTCTTTAACATCTGTATTCGTTAAACGATATAAGCGCATCACAACAATGGCTTCGGCTTGTTTTTCAGTAAAGTCAAAACGTTCAATCAAATTCTTTTTGGCATGTGCCTTATCTTTTGATTTACGAATGATATGAATGATCTCATCCATTACACTTACAGCTTTGATCAAACCTTCTAATATGTGTGCACGATCTTTTTTAAAAGCTAAATCATATTTACTTCTACGAATCACTACATCTTCTCTGTGGTTGATAAAGGCATCTAACATCATGGCTAAAGACATTTGCACGGGTGCCTTATTCACGATTGCGATAACGTTGTAGTTGTATGATATTTGAAGATCTGTATTTTTATATAAATAGTTTAAAATCTGTTCATCATTACTATCTTTTTTAAGATCCACCACAATTCTTAATCCCGTACGATCACTTTCGTCACGCACATCTAAAATGCCATCGATTTTTTTATTTAAACGAATCTCATCAATTTTCTTTACCAAATTCGATTTGATGACTTCATAAGGAATCTCATGAATCACAATTTGTTTGATTGTACGTGTTGGTACAATTTCCACTTTAGAACGAATTAAAATACGTCCTCGACCCGTTTGAAAGGCTTGTTTGATTCCATCAAGCCCCATCACGATGCCGCCTGTAGGAAAGTCAGGCCCTTTCACAAACTGCATCAATTCTTCTAATGAACAATCGGGATGTGAAATACGATAAATACTTGCTTGAACGACCTCATTTAAATTGTGAGGTGGAATATTTGTGGCATATCCAGCCGCAATTCCTGTAATACCATTGACTAATAAGTTAGGAAAACGGGCTGGAAGTACAGTGGGTTCCATCTTTTCATCGGAAAAGTTAGGTGCCCATTCCACTGTATCTTTATCAATGTCCTGCAACAAGAAATCACTGATTTTTGCTAAACGCGCTTCTGTATAACGCATCGCAGCCGCTGGATCATCATCGATAGATCCATTATTTCCCTGCATATCAATTAAAGGATTGGTAATCTTCCAATTTTGCGACATACGAACCATCGCATCATATACGGAGCTATCGCCATGAGGGTGATAGTTACCAATAACGTTACCGACTGTTTTTGCAGATTTATGATATGGCTTATTATAAGTATTCCCATCTTCATACATCGCATATAAAATACGTCTTTGTACTGGCTTTAAGCCATCTCTTGCATCTGGTAAAGCACGTTCTTGAATAATATATTTAGAATATCTGGCGAAACGATCCGCCATGATATCTTCTAAAGAATTCTTTAAAACATTATGTTTTACTTCTTTTTCTTTCACGCATTTACCTCCTTATAATCATCTTCTAGAGTAAATACGACATTGTCTTCGATCCAGTTACGACGAAGCTCTGCCTTATCTCCCATTAATTCAGTCACTCTTTTTTCGGCCATCATCGCATTTTCAATGGTCACACAAAGTAATGTTCTTGATTCAGGATTCATTGTAGTATCCCAAAGCTGAGTGGCATTCATTTCACCAAGACCTTTATATCGTGTAATAGTGTAGCCATTTTTTAATTCGGCTTTTTTCTCATCTAATTCTTCATTTGTATATAAATAGTATTCTTTACCAGCCTTGGCAATACGATATAGTGGTGGCAAGGCAATATACAACATTTCATGCGTAATTAAATCGCGCATATAACGATAGAAGAATGTCAACAATAAGTTTTGAATGTGAGCTCCATCATCATCGGCATCGGTCATGATAATAACTTTATAGTAGTTTGAATCTTCAGCCGTAAAGTTTGCGCCTACACCAGCACCTAGGGCATGGATAATAGTATTTAATTCTTCATTCTTTTCAATCGCTTCAAGACTTGCCTTTTCTGTATTCAACACTTTACCACGCAAAGGAAGAATCGCTTGGTATTTTGAATCACGACCCTGTTTTGCGGAACCTCCCGCAGAATCTCCTTCGACTAAGTATAATTCTTTTCTTCTGGCATCCTTACTTTGGGCCGATGCCAACTTTCCAGATAACACGCGTTCTGAACGATTCTTTCCTTTTCCATTACGAATATCGGCACGCGCTTTACGAGCTGCATTGCGAGCTTGAGCTGCCTTAATGATCTTACGCACTAGAGCATTGGCAACCTCTTTATTTTCTTCCAAGAAGTAACGAAGGTTTTCCGATACCACAGTTTCTGTAGCTGGCTTAGCTTCTGGTGTACCTAACTTTTCTTTGGTCTGCCCTTCAAATTGTAGATAATCTTCTGGAATTGTCAGATTGATGACCAGTGTCAAACCTTCTCTGACATCATTTCCATCAAATCCTTTATCTTTTTCTTTTAAGAAACCATTCTTACGAGCATATTCATTAAAGACTTTCGTAAAAGCTTGTTTCGCACCTGTTTCATGCGATCCACCATCGCGCGTACGAACCATATTAGTAAATGAGAAAATGTTTTCTTGATATTCATCTGTATATTGGAAACATCCTTCTACAATGATCTGGTTACTTTCGCCTCTAAAGCTAATTGGATCGTGCATTGGCGTATGATCTTGATTCACTTCTTCAATAAAGGCTTTTAATCCATCTTCATATTGGTAAACCACTTCTTTTTCTTCTTTACGCTTGTCGCGTACGATCATTTTTAACCCTTTTAGTAAGAAAGCATCCTCTTGGGCTCTTTCACAAATGGTTGAATATGAAAAGTGAACCGATTTAAAAATAGATGGATCAGGTTTAAAGGAAACAATACTTCCGGTATGATTGGTTTTCCCTACTTTTTCAAGCTTTCCAATCTTACTTCCCCCATCTTCAAAAGTCATACTCCATACATCTTTTCCATCATGTACCATAACTTTACACCATGTACATAATGCATTCACTACACTTGCACCTACACCGTGTAATCCTCCAGCACTTGTATAGCCTCCATGACTTGTAAATTTACCACCCGCATGCAGAATGGTAAAAATAACTTGAAGAGTACTTACCCCTGATTTATGTTTTCCAACAGGCATTCCACGCCCGTGGTCTTCTACTGTAACACTGCCATCTTTTTCAAGTGTAATTGTGATTTCATCGCCATAGCCATTTAAAGCTTCATCAATCGCATTATCGACAATTTCCCATACTAGATGATGCAGACCTTTTGAATCGGTAGATCCGATATACATTCCTGGACGCTTTCTAACGGCATCCAAACCTTCTAAAATAACGATACTACTTTCATCATATTGTTGTTTTGGCATACTATCCCTACTTTCCAACGTAATTTTTATTATATCAACAAATCAAAAAAAGTGCACATAAATTCCTGTTAAAACACTTTGAATATACACTATTCATGTCCAATTAAAATGGTGTTAAACTTTAGTTCACATTTAACAAGTTCAATAATCCCAATTTAATTTAAATCTGAACTCATTTCATCATATACATTCTTCAAAACACTTGATTGTACCAAAATTCATTATAAAGAGATCCAATGTCCACTTTTTTAAGCCCAATGTCCACTTTTTGAGTTCCAATATCCACTTTTTTAGTCCCAATGTCCACTTTTCAAATATACATTTTAAATCCGCATTATTTATGTCATATTGTTAATTTTTCTACACAATTCTCGACTAAGTGGATCAAAACTGCTAAAATAAATTCCGAGGTGGAAGAGATGAAAACTATTTTATGTATTTTATTAGGTTACTTATTAGGATCTTTACCCTTCGCTTTGATCATTGGTAAAGTTTTCTATCATACAGACATTCGCCAATATGGCTCAGGAAATCTTGGTGGAACTAACGCAGGAAGAGTTCTAGGAAAGAAAGCAGGAATTTCTGTCATTGTGTTTGATGTATTAAAAGTCGTTCTTGCGATTGCAATCGCAACCCAAGTATCGAAAGTTGCCGGCATCTGGACAGGACTTGCCTGCTGTATCGGACATTGTTATCCAATATTCGCAAAATTCCATGGAGGAAAAGCTGTTAGTACAATGTTTGGCTTCTTATTCTCTACAAGCATCTTCTTATTTCAAGATGCAAGCTACTTACTTGTACCATTTGGCATGTTTCTAGTTGTGCTATATCTATTTAAATATGTATCTTTGGCAAGTATGTGTGCAGCCATCGCAAGTAGCTTATATATTACGGCATTGATGCTAGGATTCAACGTGGAAAGTATTTCGGTTATTATCGCAAGCTGGCTAATGACAGTTCTTGTGATTTATAGACATCGTACAAACATTGATAAAATCAAAACAGGAACCGAAAACACAATTTCCTGGCTTTAGAAAGTTTTTTGTGAGTACCCATCTGATAACCCCATTCAATAAGTGGACATAAATAATGTCAAT
>NZ_QSPK01000045.1 GCF_003436425.1 Eubacterium sp. TM05-53 | reverse complement strand
GCCTCTTTGCTCCAAGAGTTACCAGGTCAGGAGTTTCACCTAACTAAATCAACTGCACCGAACTGGCGCACCATACTATCACCCTAAATTTCAAAATATCTAACAATACCTTTCACCAAAGTTTTCGCTATCGCATCCGCATTGTCATTAAAATAAGCAACACTTTGAGAATTCATTGCACTCGCATATGAAAAGTATAATCCATACATCCCATAGGCATCTTTATATTTTGCATTTCTCATTTCATCACCATAAACACCAGTGTATGTTGCTCTTCCACCAGTTTCTCTTAATTGTGGGTAAAGTTCATATTTTTTTACTTCACCCTTTTCATCTTCGGCAAAGGAATCATACAAAACTCCATTTTCCTGCGTGCTGTTCGTTCTAGCCGCATACAATGTCAATCCACTTTGATCCATATAATATGAGATTGTATTAGCCAACCCACTATTTGTATATGGACTTGCCATCATATAAGGCGCATCTACATTTTCATCATAGCTTGCACCCAAGGCAATATATAATTTAGCCTTTGCCTTATAACCACGAGCCGGACGACCATCTGCACCATAATATCCAGGCGTTTCGTTTTCTTTACGTAAGATTTTTACCTTTAATCCCTTTTCTTCTAATTCTTTTTTTAATTTTTTCGCAAATTCCATAGAAGAAGTTGGTTCATCTAAAATTGATGTACTTGCACCATAATCTACTGTATTTGAGATGTAATTCATCGCATTTCCACATGGATCGATCACTACATCATATACATTGGATTTTGGGATATGCTTAGTGACAATAATAAACGAATAATTTTTCTTTAAATGAATATCATACTCTTTTAATGCCTCTTTATCTGCCACAAACGTAATATCTTTCACCTTTTTATTGCGACGCATTGTTGTGATTGCCTTCGCCTTAAATGCATCGTCAAAATAAATACGCTCCTTTTCATAATGATCATATGTATATAGTTCATAAATTCCTTCTTTTAAAGAACCTAAATCAATACCTGAATCCACTTTTCCATTAAATGTAAAACTTGTAATGGCATCATTCATAACATTTCTTAGAACAATGTTATTGCCTTGCATTTTATCCATTTTCTTTGTACCATACTCATCTTTATACAAAGACAACGTCTCCCCATAAACTAAATAATCACTGAGTCGATAAGACCCATCAAAACTTGTCTCCACCTTTTTTTGCAACTTTTCAACATCCACTGTATCCAAATAAGATTGTGACAACTTATCTATTTCAGTCGGTCTTGATACATATAAAAAAACACAAACAACCACAATAGCGATAGTAACAACCCCAACGATCATCGTGCTTAAATTTCTCTTATTAACTACTCTTACTTTTTTCATACCCCTTATTTATATCACACAAGAAAACAGGTATCAACGAGATACCTGTTTAATTCATTAGAAAATTAAATTTCTAGGTGTACGTGGATATGGCTGAACATCACGAATATTCGCAACACCACTTAAATACATCAACATACGGTCAAATCCAAGACCAAATCCTGAGTGTTTGCATCCTCCAAAGCGACGTAAATCTAAATACCATTGTAATGTCTCCTGCTCCATTCCAATTTCTTTCATACGATTCACTAACACATCATAACGCTCTTCACGTTGAGAACCACCAACTAATTCTCCAACATAAGGAACTAATAAGTCACATGCTGCAACTGTCTTGTTGTCATCATTGACACGCATATAGAATGCTTTAATATCCTTTGGATAATCCGTTAAGAAAACAGGACCATTTACGACTTTTTCGCAAATATAACGCTCATGTTCACTCTGAAGATCCATACCCCAGAAAATATCCTGGTTTTCAAATTGATCTTTTGCTTTTTCCAAATATTCAATAGCCTTTGTATAAGTCATTCTTTCAAAGTTAGAGTTTGCAACATGAGTCACACGTTTAATACATTCTTTATCGATCATTGATGCAAAGAATTCCATTTCTTCTTTAGCATGTTCTAAACAATAGTTGATACAATATTTGATCATTTCTTCAATACAATCCATGTTATCGGCTAAATCCGCAAATGCAAGTTCTGGTTCAATCATCCAGAATTCAGAAGCGTGACGAGTTGTATTTGAGTTTTCTGCACGGAAAGTTGGACCAAAAGTATATACATTGCGATATGTTAATGCGAATGGTTCAACATGCAATTGTCCAGATACTGTAAGTTGAGCATGTTTACCAAAGAAATCCTTGTCATATTTTGCATCTTCACGAGTTGTAACTGTAAAACATTCACCAGCACCTTCTGCATCATTACCAGTAATTTCAGGTGTATGTACATATACAAATCCGCGATCCTGGAAGAATGTGTGAATTGCCATACTTAATACACTTCTTAATCTAAACATAGCATAGTATGTATTTGCACGAGGACGTACATGAGGAATTTCACGCATAAATTCAAAACTGTGACGTTTTTTCTGCAATGGATAATCGTGATCACATAATCCTAAAACACTAATACTTTCGGCTTGAATTTCAAATGGCTGTTTTGCATCTGGAGTACATACAAATTTTCCTGTTACTTCCATAGCTGAACCTGTTGTAATTTTTGATACTTCATCAAAGTTTTCTAAGCTATCCGCATATACAACCTGCACATTTGAAAAAGTTGTTCCATCATTCAACGCAATAAATCCAACTGCCTTTGAATTACGATTTGTACGAACCCATCCCTGCAAAGTAATACTTTGTCCATCGTACTGTTCAAATGTTTCTTTTAATTTTTTTACTAACATAGTTTCTCCCTTCAAAATAAAAAAAACGTCCCTTAATTAAAAGGAACGATTATTACCGCGGTACCATCCTGTTTCATCACACGTATGTATGCACTCAATTGGAATTTAACGCATTCCACACGTTACTGTCTACTTAATTTCTCCAGTACGACTCCACAGGTGTTATCAATCCAAACTTGCACTGTCTATTTTCACCTAACAAGACTCTCTTTACATGTTCGTTTTGGACGACTTCTATTTCTGCGCCTTTGTTTCTAATGAATTTGTAATAAATACCAATTCTTGTATAGATGATACCACATCAATACTTTTAATGACAACCCCTTTTGGAACCAAAAAATGTTGATGCGTAAAATCAACGATACCATTAATTCCACATTGCACTAATTTATCTACTGTTTCTTGTACATCATGTGAAATTGTTAAAATCGCAATACGACATCCTTCAGGAATCTTTGTGTCTAATTCTGACATTGGATATACTTCGACACCAAATTGTGTTCCACACTTAGCTGGATCCACATCAAAGGCACATGCGATTTCACCAACAACATAATCCCATTTATTATAATTCATTAACGCACGACCTAAGTTACCAGCACCAACTAAAATTATTTTTTCGTCAAAATCAACGCCTAACTGACTATTAAATATTTCAATCAGTTTATCCACATCGTATCCGTAGCCTTGTTTTCCAAGATTCCCTAAAAAGGAGAAATCACGACGAATTGTTGTAGGCTCAATATCTACAAAACTCGATAATTCTTTGGACATAATTCGTTCAACGCCATTTTTTTGAAGTTTACGTAAAGCTTTTAAATATACTGGATACCTCTGTAAAGTTGCTTTGGGCACATTTCTATTCTGCATTTTATCACCCCACGCAATAATAATATCATATTTGTGATATATTTAACAAGTTAACTTGTGAAAAAAATTAAAAAACAAAAAAGTCGATTACTCGACTTTAGAAAATTGCTTGATCCACCTGAAACAATGTTGAATCCACATCTTGAAGAAGTGTTTGAATTCTTGAATTATAAAAATAAGGAACACCCTTCTTTTTCGCGAAAAACAATACAAGCGCCCACAAAATTACTAGTAAAATAAATGAAACCCTAAAAGAAATGTGAATCAAAAGAACAAACACAAGTAAAAACACAATATACGCAAGTGTGTCTAATAAGATAAATCGTTGAAATATATTTTTCAGTGTAATCTGATAATAATCTCTTTTTCTAGATAGAAAAGCTTTCGTGATAGAATCATATTCCTCATTAAATTCCATTTTAATTAAATCGTTCTGATTCTCTTTATGCTCTTTATAAAATACAACTTCCTGCATTCTTAAAAGACAAAACAACATGGCCTGCTTATTTTCATCTTTCGAAAACTTTTTATAATACAATTCCAACAGCTTTAAATAATCATTATCCGAAATTGGTTTTCCAACCATATTCTGTGCAATGACTTCTAAACGCTCTGTTAATACATCCGAAAATACAAGAATGTTATTTTGAGCACGCCTCTCAATCTCTTTTAAAGCCCCAAGAAAATGATCAGCCACGATATGCCTTAAGTGCACATGCGATTTGATCTGGACAAGATGTTGGCTTATTTCCACATGTTACTCCAGTCAAAGTATCGATAACTTCATCTACACTTCTACCCTTCAATAAGCATCCAATTCCTTTTAAATTTCCATTGCATCCACCAATGGCCTCAAAACCTTTAATAATTCCATCTTCAATTTCGAAATTGAATTGACGACTACAAACACCCTTTGGTGTATAACTATATTTTTCCATAATTTCCTCCACTTAATCGGTCTAAAACCTTTCTACATACTACTGCTATTAATATACCACTCACAATGGACAATGCCAAAAGAATTGGTAAAAACAGCTGCATAAAATATTGTTGGTAAATCCAAGTTATTGCGATTACTTGTCCTATATTATGAAAGCTAGCTCCAAGTATACTTACTCCATAAATCGAAAACACCTTACTTCGATAAGCTAAGATCATCGCAATACAAGCCAAAATACCCCCACTTAATGAAAGCCAAAACGAAACAGAAAATAACATTCCCTGCATCAAACTCGATAAAAAGATACGAAGCAACGATACATAAGCCAATGATTTTTCATCATACATATAAAGGGCAAATAAGCCAGCAATATTTGCCAAACCAATTTTATATCCAGGAACAATCATAAATATACCTACAAAGCTTTCTAAAAGCTGCAACAATATACCGGCCGCAACCAAGAAAGCTAAAATGACACTTTTCTTGACCCTCATTGTATCACCGTATCCTGACTGGCTTCTTTTTCAATTTTTATCACTGTCTCATTGGGCAAACATACGATGGGTACATTGGCATCCGAAACATAGCCTTGTTTCGAACAATAATGATGCGGACTCTTTTCTTGGGTAACCCGCACTTTTTTCTGTTTAACCTCAATATGCACTTTTCCAAGCTTTCCATCTACGACATACGTTTTATCTTTTGATAAATCAATGCGCAAAACTTGTTTTTCCTTAACATATACACTCGCATACGCATTTTCATTTTTACTAAAAAACAAAGGAACACATAGTACTACCGCTATGATCATAATGCATACTATCAGAATTTTATCTGCCTTTTTCATTATTGAACGACCACACTTACATTTTTCGTAACAGAATTTCCAAAACGATCACTGATTTTTACTTGCACATCCTGCGTTGATGCAGTAGACGTATCTACATTTGCTTCAAAAGTAACTCCCGATAAATCTGTCGCATGAAAGTAGGAATTCCAATCAATATTCTGTCCAACCCCAATTGTGATTTGACTCACTTCACTTGCACAAACTGGAGCCGTTGTATCTTTAACTTTTATTACGAAAGGATACTCTTTACTTCCGTCCACAATCGCAAAGTCATATTCCCCAACAACCAAATAATCCATTCCAGATGTCATAAAGCGATTATTTTTCTTATCTACACCAACACTTTTTGAAACAACTTTTAAGTGAGATGAAAAAGTCGCATTCTTTAAATATAAAGTTGGATTGGCATAAATATCTTTTCCAAGTTCAATCGTGAACATTGACTTTTTTAATTGAACCCCCAAGGAACATGCACACAATAAGAATGATAAACCTATAATTCCTATTTTTTTAAGCATCCAATTCCTCCTTTAATTCTGTAGCCATCTGCTTCACTTTCGCTAAGCGATGCTTCATTCCAGACTTT
This sequence comes from Eubacterium sp. TM05-53, assembly GCF_003436425.1. Classification (GTDB taxonomy): domain Bacteria; phylum Bacillota_I; class Bacilli_A; order Erysipelotrichales; family Erysipelotrichaceae; genus Holdemanella. The sequence continues at coordinate 13,520 of NZ_QSPK01000045.1, read as the reverse complement.
GAAATATCTTCACCAAATTCATTTTTACACTCTAAACACAACTCATTTAGATTGGCCTCTGGATACATTTTGCGAATTTGCATCGCATGCATAATTTTTTCTGGAATTACAATATTTTTAGCATGACTCTCCAAAAATTCAATAGCCTCTAACTGCGATTTTGCCGCCTTTAAACTCTTTACTTCATTAGCAACCTCACAATTATCAAGGCGCGTGATCTGATTATAGAAATCTCTTTGAATTCTAGAATCTTCAAATTCAAACAACGCATTCGAAGCATTACATAAACGCAAGAAGTCAGCAATTTTATCTCCCGCTTTTATATATACTACATAAACACTTTTTCTTTCGATGACTTTTGCCGGCAAATAAAAACGCTGCATTAATTTTTGAACGCTGAACGCCAAATCTTTTTCCTGACTTGACATTTCTAGATGATAATTGCTCGATTTTGGTGAGTTGATACTGCCACTAGCCAAAAAACACCCTTGCAGATAAGCTCTAGCCATCTTTTCAGATCGAACCATTTTTACGCTTGGTGTATAACGCAAACCTGTATCTGTTAAAATCTGAAGATCTTCCAATATTTCTTGAGCCTTATCAAACACTTGAATACGATATATGTTATTTTTCTTTAACTGCATTTTTTTCAACACAGAAAGACGAGGATCCACATCATATAACGTTTTCATAATTTGAAAGACATGTTTGGCAATGGTTGCATTTTCAGTTTGAAACGACAAATACATACCTTGCCAGTTCATATGTAAACTTGCTCGCATTTGAAAAAGGGCACATAATTGTGCCTTCATCATTTGAGCATCGATTTCTTCTTTACAAATTTCTTTTTTAATTTCAGATGTAAAGGACAAGTCTATACCCCCTTGATCAATTCTTCTACCACTTCTTTGACAGCCATTGGATTATGACGAATACGCCCTTTGGCATCCAACGCCAACAAATCTCTTTGTATAATAGCATAGTCTGTTGCTTCATTTCCAATACAAATTGGATAACTATTTTGTGAAGCATACATATCTAAAACTTCCTGAGGTAATTTGGACTGGTTAACCACAACTAGATCTACTGGATGTTTAAACGAATGCTTTTCAATCGCGTTAATATGATCCTGAACCGTATATCCATCCGTTTCTCCAGGCTGAGACATGGCATTACAAAAATAGATTTTCTTACAAGGGTTCTTTTCAATGGCTTTTGAGATATCCGAAATAATTAGATTGGGCATAATTGAAGTATATAAAGATCCAATACCATAAATAATCAAATCAGCATTTTTAATAGCTTCAATAGCCGGTTTATATGCATGCACATAATTCTGATAAAAAACATGATCGATACTGTTACATACTGTTGGAATATTTTTTTCTCCACGAACCAATGTTCCATCTTTCATCATGGCATATAATGTAACAACATCCAATGTACTTGGAAGAATATTCCCCTTCACATTTAATACTCTCGAAATCGATTCAATAGCCCCCATAAACGAGCCTGTAGTATTGATCATTGCCAAGAAAATCAAGTTTCCTAGATTATGACCACCCACATCTTCGCTTCCTTCAAAACGATAATTCAACAAATCAGAGAAAAAGCCTTCATCTTCTTCATCGGCCATGGCACATAAAACATGTCGAATATCTCCAACTGCAGGAATATTGTATATATCACGAATTCGTCCCGTACTGCCGCCATCATCGGCTACTGTAACAATGGCCGTTAAATCAACATCTTCCAATCGTTTCATGCCCTTTAACATACTTGAAAGACCTGTACCCCCACCAATTACGACTATTTTTTTCATTCTTCATCAACTCCAATATCACGATGCGATTTAAAACAACGATATGTATCTTTATATTCATCATACAACCAGTTACAAATCGAAACCGAGCGATGCTGACCACCTGTACATCCAATCGCAACAATCATATGGGACTTGTTCTGTTTCTCATATTGTGAGAACACAAAATCACAATAATCCTTTAATTTCACAATAAACTCTTGTGTTTCTGGTTTATCCATTACATAGTCATATACTTCTTTTTGATTTCCTGTTTTCTCTCGAAGCAATGGATCATAAAATGGGTTTGGCAAGAAACGAACATCAATCACCATATCCGCATCTAATGGTACGCCATGTTTAAAGCCAAAAGATTGGAACGTAACTGTAAACACGCTTCTTTGTGCACTTTTAAACCGATGTAAAACACGACTTGCCAAAGCAGAAGTACTTAATTTTGTCGTATCAATATGAATTGTATTCTGTGAATTTTCTTGTAGATGATCCAAAAAATCACGTTCTACTTCAATCGCATCTTCTAATGTTGTAGCCAAATGATTCACAATCATTGGGTGTTGTCTTCTTGTAAAGCGATAACGCAACAACAATTCTTCGTCGCTGCAATCTAGAAATAAAATTTGAAGATCGCGGTTGATATTTTCAAAGTAGCTCACAAAGGCCTGGTAATCAATAGCGCTCACACTAAGTGCCACATTTTTATAGTGAGACTCATCTTTTCTTAATAACTCTTCTAAATTATCCAACAATTCCTTAGGAAAATTATCCATACAATAATAGCCCAAATCTTCTAGAGCATTCATTGCACTTGATTTTCCAGCCCCTGACATACCTGTCACAAGAACAATTTTATTTTCCATAATCACACACATCCTTTTTATAAATTATACCAACATTTGAACTTGAGTACAATTTTGACTATCATATAAACAGGAGGAACACATATGAAACCATGTATATTTTTAGATATCGATGGAGTAATCAATCCGAGTCGTAAAAAGAATTCCTATTGTCTCGATTACAATTTACCAGATGTTTTGGCCAAAAAATTAAACCACCCAAAAATTGCCACACTAAACGCATATTTAGTCAATCAAGTGTATTATTGTTTTTCAAAAGAAAGTATCCAACTTTTGAAGCAACTCATTGAAAAATATGACGCTCAAATCATCATCACAAGTTCATGGAGAATTGTATATTCTTTAGAACAACTTCAGACCATGTTTGACATCTTTGATTTAGGAAAATATGTTAAATCCATTACCGCTTTGATTAGTCCACGCACAAAAGCCATTCAAGAATTTATTAATGAAAATAATGTGACAAGTTATATTGTTTTAGATGATTTTGACATGTCCAACGCTTTCGATTATCATTTTATTTATGTTCGCCATTACTTTAAAGAACTCGACTACAAAAAGGCGGACTACGCTTTATTTATTCAACAAAAGGAGTTATCGAATTGAAAAAACACATATTTACCATTCTTACAATTTGTAACATGTTACTGATATTTTACTTTTCCAGTCAAAACGCAGACCAGTCCACCCAAACAAGTGCCTGGTTTTTACAATTTTTACCATTTTCAATGCATGTTGTTCGTAAACTCGCACATTTTACAATTTATGCCCTGCTTGGATTCAACGCATTCTACATGTATAAGAATTATGGTGTAAAACACTACGCACTATATGCTTTAATTACATGCATTCTATATGCTTGCAGTGATGAATGGCATCAGTCTTTTGTCTCAGGAAGAAGCCCACAGATTACAGACATATGCATTGATACTTGCGGTGCTTTATCCCTAATTCTATTAAATATTGGTGTAATTCGATTAAGAAAGTCCCAGAAAACGCTTCAAAATTGACAATAAAATGAATTGTGCTACGATTCTAGTGGTGATTATATGAAAAAGTATGTTTTTGTTAACAAGCAGACATTCGTCCTCTCCACTTTAATCGTGGCACTTTTATTTTTTCTAATTGTAGCAGCCTACACACTCCATCCAAACCGATACATTACGTGTGCTGGAAATCTTTTAACAGTAGAAAAAACGCACTTAGAAAATGGTGAAGCCGTAATCGAAAAAATCAAAATTCCTAAAGGTACAAAAGTAAAAGTTCATCAAAAACAAGAGCATTCAAGTATTATCATTTACAATCATGATAAACTAAAAGTTAAGAATTCAAATCTTTCAAATAGTTTTAATGAAGCGATTCATACTGATTATGTATATTGTCGAAGATTGGTAAACTTAAGAGAAGAAAAAGGTGGAAAGCTGAGTAAAGTGGTTGTCAAGAAAGGTGAAAGAGTAAAAGTTGAATCCATTGATAAGAAAGACTGGGATGAAAACACTGGCCAAATTCGTTGGTACAAAGTCAAAAAGAAGAACAAAACCTATTACTTAAGTGGTACATATGTGGAATCATCAAGAAAATTAGCATTAAAAAAATACGATCAAGCCATATCTTATTCTACATATTGGGATGACTACTACAAAGATGGATATTCTAAAGATGCCTATACATCGCAAATTGACTACAAACCAATCAAGAAAGAAACCTATAATGAGAATCCTATGCCTGAACATGTAAAGGCTATCCATGTTTCAATGGACAATTTCATAAACAATCAAAAATACATTGAAAAGTTAAAGGATATCAATACGATCATTGTCGAAACTAAGAATGATGAAGGCTCTATCTTATATGCGAGTGATGTATGTAAGGATTATTTATCCGATCCTAGTCTTGCGATAAATAATGCGATGATTTCAAAAAAAGACTTAACAAAAATCCTTAAAGAATACAAAAAGAAAGGATTCTATTGCGTAAGTCGTATTGTTACTTTTAAAGACGCTGTTTTTGCGATGGAAAACCCAAAAGAATCACTAACCGATAAAAGCGGTAATTTAGTGATGTACAACGATCAATACTGGCCAAGTGCTTATTCTAGAAAAGCATGGATGTATAATGTAGAGCTAGCCAAAGAATGTGCGGATCTAGGCTTTAATGAAATTCAATTTGATTATGTTCGCTTTCCTGATGGAACGGCAAGCGCAAATTCAAAATTAAACTTTCACAATACATACAAAGAAAGTAAAGTGGCCGCAATCCAAGGATTTCTTGAATATGCTAAAGAAGAATTATCCCCAAAACACGTTTATGTTGCTGCCGATATGTTCGCATGGCCTATTGTAGCTTGCGATGATCAAGATATTGGACAATTTCTTCCAGCCATTGCCAATGTAGTAGATGTTATTTGTCCTATGCCTTATTTAGATCACTTTTCAAGTGGAAGCTTTGGCATTGAGGATCCTGTTGAAAATCCATACGACACCTTATATGCATTCACTAAAATCAGTAACGAACAATTAAAAAGTATCAAATATCCTGCTAAATACCGAACATGGATTCAGGGATATAATATGGATGCAGAGGATGTAAAACAAGAAATAAAAGCACTTAAGGACACAAATTATCCAGATTATATGGTTTGGCTAGCTAGTGGCGATAAAAAAGACATAGATAAAATCAAAAAAGGATTTTAAAACCCATGCTTCAAACATGGGTTTCTTTTCTTATTTCTTGTATGTTTTATCGATGAATTTTTGTGCATCAACCACAAAACGACTATGTACACCTTTTCCAATTGATTTACCATCTTGAAATGCTTGTACTTCATAATCAATTTTGCGACCTTCCACATTGACCATCTTAGCTTCAATTGTGATTGTTGCCCCTAATGGACTTGCCATATCATGAGACACATTCATACTGATGCCAACACTTGTCTTGCCTTCTTCTAATTCTAGGCATAGACATGCAGCCTCTTCCATCCACGCAATCATTTGTGGTGTAGCTAAAACATCCAATGATCCACTCTTCATAACAGAAGCTAAATTTTGTTGTTCAACCATACGTTGAATTCGAATTGTTTTTAATTCCATGTTCGTTATCCCTCCTTTGATATATTAATCCATTGTTAAAATATTGACAATGTATTTTATTAGTTTCCACGTTCTATGATAGAATGTATTAAGAGAAATGAATCAATCATTTCCGATAGAAAGTAGGTCATATATGTATTCTAAACAAGAAGAAAACCTAATCCTATACCAAAAATCAAAACATAAAATCACTATACATCTTATTCTTTATTTTTTTGTACTTTGCGTTTATTTTTTAGCCATGGCATACCTTTTCTCAAGCATGGAATTCTTGAAAGTAGATGATACAGCTTTTCGCTCTATGTTGATCAAATTAGGAACCGGACAGATTCTTTTATATGGCATCACCTTTATTCTTCTTTCAACTGGTAAAAAATGGTTCCGCATTCTATATTGGATAGATATTGCGATTAGTTTTTTGCTTATATACTTTCCAATCAAACTATTGTTGTCAAACCTTACAACCATATTACCATTCTTTGTACTTGTTGCTTGTATGCTATTAAAAACCATTGTGCTTTGCCAGATTGGTGGCTACTTAAGAAATAATCGTTGGTGTAAGATTTATTTTGATCACACAATCGAATTGGACGATGAAGACGATGATTGGGTAGCTAAACAAACAAAGAATGTAGATTATGAAAAAATCAAAGACAGATACGAAAATAAATTCGAACATACTGAACAAGATGAAGAAGATGAATATGTAGTAGAAAAAGCTCCTATGACTTTGCCCCAACTATCCGTTCGTTTAGGCATTATTATTTATGGTGAATTAATTTTATTTCCAATTCTAATCCAAATCTTTTCAAATCTATTCGCAAGTTTGGATATGCAAAAAGTATTTGCAACAAAAGACATCTTTATGTTGTGTATTTTTACTGCTTTTATTTGGACCATTCCATTATTCTATATGTACTACAATCAAAAGGCGACAAAGAAGATTATCGCATGTTGTATGATAGGCGAATTTATTCGTATTTTAGTTTATTTACCAACCTTTATGAACTACTATAAATCACAAGAATATTCACTTCGTGTATTTATCTTCTTTGTGATTCTAGATTTCATTCGATTGGTTATTCTATTTGTATTCGCAATCCGTGTTTTACAATCAAAACAAGAATATGCACAAAAACCCAGAGACTAATTCTCCGGGTTTTCTTTTACAATAATAGGCAATTCAACTGTGATTTTAGTTCCCACATCTTCCTTTGAAGTTAAATGAATTTTGCCTTGATAATAATAGACAACATGTTTTACAATCGACAAACCTAAACCTGTACCTGGAATTGTTTTTGAGCGTTGTTTATCCACACGATAAAATCTTTGAAAGATTCGACTCTGATCTTCTTGCGCAATTCCCACACCTGTATCTTCCACACTAAAATACATATTCTTTTGATTTCTCTTAAGAACAACATCTATTCGTCCGTTTTGTTTATTGTACTTAATTGCGTTCGAAATTAAATTATAGAAGATACCTTTAATATGATCTAAACTCGCAAAAACTGTAAACTCTGTCGCATTCACATAAACATTTAAATGCATAGCCTCAATTTGTGGCTTTAAAGTCTCCACAACTGAATCCAACAATTTTTTTACTTGGATATGCGAATAAGTGACTTGCATCTCTTCAGTTTCTAATTTAGAAATCGTTAAAATATCATTGATCAACTGTGTCATATGATCACTTTCTTTTAAGACACAATCCAAACACGTATCAATTTGATTACTATCTTGAATCGTATGTGAACGAATCAACTCAGTATATCCACGAATGGAAGTCAATGGTGTTTTTAATTCATGACTCGCATTACTGAAAAATTCCTGACGAACCTTTTTTTCTTTTTCCAGTCTTTCCAAATACTTTTTATTTTCTTCGGACATATTCGTCAATGCATCTGTGATTCCATAAAGTTCGGGATAATTATATTTATGAAACGATAGCACTTCTTTTGAAATATCTGTTGAATTAATTGTATTTGTGATATCTTGAAACGGTTCTACAATTTCATTGGCCATCTTTTTAGACAAAATAAATACCACCATAAAAGATACGGCAATACTAAATAAAAATGGTGCTAATAATATCGAAATAGATTGGCTCAACCCATCAAATGGCATAGCTAAACGAACAATTGTTTGATTATCTTCCTCATAATCAGCTACATATAAATAAGAACGTTGCATTGTATCTGAATGACGAATGCATGTGCCTGTACCTTGGGCAATGGCTTGTTTTACTTCTTCACGCTGCAGATGTTTTTCACGAATTCTATTTTTATAGTTATCATATAAAACTTTTCCGTTTCGCTTAATAATTGTGATACGAATATCTTCCGATTTAAAAGTATCACCCAAACGAGTCGTATTTAAATCATCGATTTCTAAGTTTTTCACCAATTTAACTGTATTCATTAAATATTGTCGATCCTGTGATATGGACGCTTTATATAAGCTTACATAAAGTAAACCAAAACCTAAGATAAATGTGATCAAAAAAGTTATTAAAAATGAATGGACAATCTTCTTATGCATCGTTATCCTCAGCAACAAAACGATATCCAACCTGTCTTACAGACTGAATCCAGTGTGCATATTCATTCCCCATTTTCTTACGCAACGAGTTAATATGTACATCCAATGTTCTGCTTTCTCCAATAAAATCATATCCCCAAATTTGATTGATCAATTCTTCTCGTGATACAGCTCTACCTTCATTTTTAGCTAAATACTTCAACAATTCAAATTCTTTGAATGTTAATTCTACAGGTTCTTCATGAATTGTCACCGTTCTTTTATCTAAATCAATGCACAATCCATGCACTTGAATCATTCGTTCATCCTTTTTACTTCTTCTTAGAAGTGATCGAATACGAGCAGCAAGCTCTAATACACTAAATGGCTTTGTCAAATAATCGTCAGCTCCTAAATCAAGTCCCATGATTTTATCAAGTTCTTTATCTTTTGCACTTAAGATAATAACAGGTAAATCTTTAAGTGTTGCCTTTGAACGAATAAATTTTAATATATCATATCCATTCATGCCTGGTAACATCAAATCTAATATGGCTAGGTCTACTTTATTGTTTTGTAGATAATCATATGCATCTTTTCCATTTTCAAAATCAACTAGTTCATAATTAAAACTAGCTAATGTTAATTTTAGTAATTGACGAATATTTTCATCGTCTTCAACAATTAAAACTCGTTCCATAAAATCAACCCTCTTTTTTTGTCATTTTATCATGAAAGCAAATAAAAAAGGAGTAAAGTTTTTTTAACATTACTCCTTACAATCTAAATTATTTTTTTAAAGATGGGTTCCAGTGTTCGTTTGGTTCTAATCCTAAGAAATCACAAACTGTAGCTGCAACGTTAGATAAACCTAAATCTTCGCCTTCTTTTAATTCACATTCAGCATTGTATACGATGAATGGAACTGGTGCTAATGTATGGCTAGTCTTGCTTTCATCATCCGCATTACCGTGGTCTGCAGTAACTAATAAGATACCATTTACTTTATTTACAGATTCAATAACACGTGCAAGTTCTAAGTCAACAGATTCAACACCAATGATAGTTGCTGGTAAACTTCCAGTGTGTCCTACCATGTCACCGTTTGGATAGTTTGTACGAATGAAATCATAGTTTCCACTTTCGATTGCTTCACACAATTTATCAGTGATTTCAGCAGCCTTCATCCAAGGTCTTTGTTCAAATGGAACTACATCACTTGGGATTTCAACATAAGTTTCTAAAGACTCATCAAATTTTTCTGAACGGTTACCATTCCAGAAATATGTAACGTGTCCATATTTTTGCGTTTCACTGATTGCATATTCACGAATACCATGTTTACACAATTCTTCAGTTAATGTATATTTAATTTTTGGTGGTTCCGTCAAATAGTTCTTTGGAATTTGTAGGTCTGCATCATATTGTAACATACCTGCAAATTTAACATTTGGAACTTTAACACGATCAAATTTATCAAATGAAGCATCTCCATCAAATGCTAAAGAGATTTCTTGAGCACGGTCACCACGGAAGTTGAACAATACAACGCTATCTCCATCATCGATAGTTCCAACTGGAGCACCATCTTTCGCAATAACAAATCCTGGAAGATCTTGGTCAACAACATTTAATTCTTTACGATACGTTTCAATAGCTTCTGTAGTTGAAGCAAATTGTCTTCCTTCACCCATTACGTGAATTTTCCATCCACGCTCAACCATAGACCAGTCAGCTTCATAACGGTCCATTGTGATTTGCATACGTCCACCACCACTAGCGATGCATGCGTGGAAATTGTCATCATTTAATTCTGCCATAAATGATTCAATATCATTTACATATTCTAAAGCTGAAGTTGCAGGAACATCACGTCCATCAAGTAATGCATGAACACGAACTTCCTTAATACCTTCATTTTTAGATTCTTTAATCAAAGCCTTTAAGTGAGAAATATTAGAGTGTACGTTTCCATCACTTAAAAGACCAATGAAATGCATTTTATTTCCTTTTGCATTTTCAGCTAAATCCTTCCAAGTTTTAGAATTGAAGATTTCTCCAGACTCAATATTTTCGTTAACTAATTTAGCTCCTTGAGAATAAATTTGTCCACAACCTAAAGCATTGTGTCCAACCTCTGAGTTACCCATATCTGAATCTGTAGGAAGTCCTACTGCTAGTCCATGAGCACGAAGTTGTGTATGTGGACATTCTGCCCACAATTTATCAAGTGTTGGTTTGTTGGCTAATGCAACAGCATTGTTCTTCTTATCTTCACGAATACCAATACCGTCCATAACAACCAAAATTACTGGTCTTTTTTCCATTGTATTTTTCCTCCATTAATCGATAATAATATAACACTAACTAGGCCTTTTTTCAATGAACTCGTCTCAACAAATGAATTTTTTCACAAAAAGAAAAAGCCGCTTAACGGCTTTGATAACGAGCTAAAAATTGTTGTGTTCTTTCTTGTTGAGGATGCTCGAACAACTGTTCTGGGCTACCCTGTTCTGCAATGACACCTTTATCCATAAAAATAACACGATCACTGACTTCTCTGGCAAACTGCATTTCATGTGTAACGATAACCATAGTCAAACCTTCATCAGCTAACTTTTTCATGACATCCAAAACATCACCAACCATTTCTGGGTCTAATGCACTTGTTGGTTCATCAAATAGTAGCACTTCTGGATCCATACACAAGGCACGAGCAATCGCAACACGTTGCTTTTGTCCACCTGAAAGTTTAGTGCTTGGCTTATTCGCAAATTCTTTCATTCCTACTTCATCTAAGAATTTTAAAGCTGTAGCCTTCGCTTCTTCTTTTGATTTCTTTAAAACACGAATCTGACCTAACATGCAGTTTTCTAAAACAGTCAAATTATTAAATAAATTAAAACTTTGGAACACCATTCCAACCTTTGAACGATATTCATTGACATCCATTTGACCACTTAGAATGTCTTTACCATGATATAGAACATGGCCTCCATCCATTCTTTCTAATAGGTTTACACATCTTAACATCGTACTCTTACCAGATCCACTCGATCCAATAATCGTAACCACTTCTCCTTTATGAATGTCGAAATCTACATCATTTAATACTTTAAGATTTCCAAAATGTTTCTGGAGATGTCGAATTTGAATAATTGTTTCCATAAATATCCTCCTAGCTACAGAAATCTTTCATACTGCTTTCGCTATCCATTCTTTTTTCAAGATAATTCAATAAGAAAGAAGCAAGTGTTGTTAAAACTAAATATAAAACTGCTGAAACCATAAACGTTTCAATATAACGATAGTTACTTCCTGCTACAGATGTTGTCTGGAAATACAATTCCGTTACCGTAATAACATTCAACATTGAACTATCCTTAATATTTACAATCAATTGGTTTCCAATAGAAGGAAATGAATTTTTAATGGCCTGAGGAAATACAACATACATCAAAGTTTGCGTCGTTGTCATACCTAAAGACATCGCAGCTTCATTTTGCCCTTTATCCACAGACTGAATTCCAGAACGAATAATTTCAGCCATATAAGCGCCTGTATTGATTGAAATAATAATCAAACCTGCTGTAATCGGAGTCCATCCAATCACAGGTTTACCTAAATAGTAAATAAACATAGCTTGAACCATCATTGGTGTACCTCTGAACACCCAAATATACAATCCCGTAATGATTCTACCTATTCTTTTTAAAACTTTAATACCCATTGAATCATATTCGTTGATTTCAATCGCACGAATGCCGCCGACTAATAAGCCGACGACAAATCCTGCAAACGTACCAACAAATGCGAACAACAAGGTCATCTCAATTCCATATTGGAAAAGAGGTAGATTATGAACAAATATGTTCCAAGCTTTCGCAAAATCAATACGCATAATTAATCCTCTGTTGGTTGGTTTTCTACTGCATGTTCCATCATTTCTTCACGTTCTTCATCACTAATACTATCTAATGCTTTTTGAACTTTTTTGAAGAATTCAGAATCACGAGAACCTTCTTTTAATGCGATTGAAACAGTTGTATCACAATCAAAACCATGTCCATCTGCAAATTGAACGACTGTTAAGTCAGGGTTTGCTTCTACAACACCTTTGGCAACTGCCATTTCAGCAGTAATTCCATCCACTTCGTGTTGTTGTAAAGCCAATACCATTTCTGGATAAGTAGCCTTTGGTGTTACGTGATTTACACCTTTGATTTGATCAATGACTGAATCATAGTTTGTTGATTTTTGACCAACAATATTTTTACCTGTAAATTGTTGAATATCAGTATATCCAGCTTCTTCACTATCTTTACGAACAATCATGATCATTCCCTTTGAATCATAATATGGAGTTGTAAAGTCAGCCCCTTCTTCACGATCTTTATCTTTAGTCATACCAGCGATAATCGCATCGATTTCATCACCCTCTAAAGCTGGAATCAATCCATCCCATGCAGTTTTCTTAATAACTAATTTTTTTCCTAATTTTTTCGCAATCTTTTTTGCGATTTGAACATCATATCCATCCGCATATCCAGATTTTCCTAATTTTACAGAAGTATCTGTTTTTTCAGATGTTTGCCAGTTAAATGGAGCATATCCACATTCCATTCCTACTACAAATGTGTCTTTATCTTCTGATGTTGTAGCTGTGTTTGATCCACATCCTGTTAGTGCAAAAGCACATACCATGGCAGATGCCATTAATTTTTTAAAGTTCATATTTCTTTTCTCCTTCTCTAATCGGCAAAGAATAGAAAAAAGCTATGCGGCATACCACATAGCTAAAAAACAATCTCATTAACTATAAGATAACGCCTCTTCCTGACGAAGGAGTGTTATAAGTATTCCTTATAACCCCAAGAAACAAAATTGCCATTTTATCTCTTTCGGCATTGGTTACCTTTCAAACACTTCACAGTCTGCCAACTCCATGTTTTACTCTGATGCAATGCTGCCTCTATCTTTACTCGATTTACTTTATAGTGCTTATTATACTCGTCATATACATAGTGTCAAGAAAGAATTTGCAAATTTTCATAAAACTGTAAATATTTTCATCATTTCTTTAAGCTTCTTTTAAGTTTTTAAAACTATTCTATAGACAGAAATAAACAGGTATCAACCCAATACATATAACCCTTTCCTAAATAACTTATGGCTTAACTAGCAATTTGGTGACATGTTGATATATTCGACATTAATAGTGTCTATTTA
>NZ_QSPK01000044.1 GCF_003436425.1 Eubacterium sp. TM05-53 | reverse complement strand
CGACAGCTTTTCACATGCCGCATTCCCCTGTTCCGAAACCAAAATCTTAATATATAAAGAAAAACCATGATTTCTCATGGCATGTTTTTAATCGCCAACTTTAGCATGGCCTCTCTCGTTTTTAATCGCCCACTTAAGCTGGGCCTCTCTTTTTTCTTTTTGCCCACTATAGCAGGGGCTCTCTCGTTTTCATACATAGTATACCACAAAACTAGTGTGTTGTAAGATATAATATCGCTTTCTTGTACTTCTCTAGTCTTTCATAATCTTGTTTTGTAGGTTCTTTGATTCTTGTGATATCTAGATTGTGCAAAAGATCTGCAACCTTTATCTTTTTAGCTAACTTAGATGTAGATACTCTTTGAATATATTCAAAATAAGATTCATCTTTTCTATGCGTTAATGTAATTAGTGTATCCACAATTTCATTTGGAAATATCTCTCTTAATGCATCCACAGTCACATCGGTATCCTCTAATACATCATGTAAGTAAGCAATTGCTTTTTCTGTATCCGTATCCATATAAGAAGCCACAGTCATTGGATGAAGGATATAATCTTTACCTGCTTTATCGACTTGTCCAGCATGGGCTTTTTGTGCAATTTGAAGTGCTAATTCTTTAAACATTTATTTTAAGCCTCGAATACTTTCTAAAAAACGAATGCTTGGATAATTCTTGTGAGAGTGATATTCCATCCATTTGGCTAGATAAAGTAAATCATCAAGGGTGAAATCGAAATGAACTTTTACATACTCTAAATTTTCTTCTTTGCACTTAAATAGAGCACGATATTTCTTTAATTGTTCTACACTCCATCTAGGATATTGATTGTGGTTGCACTTTTCGCATAAGAATCCACCATCTTTTAAAGATAAAGTTTCAACACGTGTATTTTGACAATGGACGCAGCCTTCTACGTAAGGTTGAATTCCTTCTTGTTCGATACAGTATTTTAAAACGATGCAGGCCCAGAAATAAAAATCGTCTAAATCTTTATCGGCTGAGTTCCAACAATCCAGCAAGATATGGAATAGATTTTCTTCTTTTTTTGTTTTAGAAATCAAGTCGTGCAATACAAAACAACAACTCGATTTAAATAGATCTTCTTGAATGTGATAGTAATAATGAATGGTTTGTCCTTGTAGTAATAAAGGCATTTTTGTCTTATCTTCGATCATGAATTCATTATAAGAAAAGGGCTGTACAAGCCGCAAATTCTTAGAATTGGGTTTGAACAGTCCTCTTGCGTATAAAGTTAAAATGGAATCTGTAGTCAATACTTTGACTAATCCATCCTTATCTTTGTATTCACTAACACTTAATACGAGTGCCTGAATCTTAGTCTTCATCGATTTGTTCTAATTCGTCTAAACCGAATTCTTTGATCTTGTTTTCGTGATTACGCCAATTCTTTTCTACACGCACAAATAGCTCCAAATCCACACTGCATCCAAGCATATCTTTTAATTCTTTTTGTGCATCTAGACGAATTGAACGAATCATGCTGGCTTGTTTACCAATCAAGATTCCCTTCTGTGATTCACGATCGACAACTACCATCATTTGAAGATACATGCGATTACCACGTTTTTCTTTACGTTCCAAAATAACCGCTACACTATGAGGAATTTCCTCATGCGTTTTAAATAAGATCTTTTCTCGAACGATTTCACACATTCTAAAGTTGATGTCATGATCGGACTTCATTTCTTCAGGAAACATTGGTTCGCCTTCTGGTAAATAACCTTTGAACACCTTCAATAACTCTTCAAGATTGTCTTTATCCAAAGCACTGATAGGAACAATATCATTGAAGTCATATTGTTTCTGCCAATACATCAAGCGTTTTAATAATTGTTCCTTTGGAAGTTTATCAATCTTATTCATGATCAACACAACCGGTTTATGGAGTGTTTCAATACGTTTTAAAATGAATGAATCTCCCGTACCAAAAGATTGACTTCCATCCACGATCCATCCGATCACATCGCAATCTTCCATTGCCGAATAGGCATTCTTATTTAATACACGTCCAAGTTGTTGTTGAGGCTTATGAATACCGGGTGTATCCACAAACACATATTGACAATCTTCATTTGTCAAAATACCCGAAATGTTGTTTCTTGTCGTATTCGGTTTGTCCGACATGATCGCAATCTTTTCCTTCAACAAGGCATTCAACAAAGTTGATTTACCTGCATTGGGTCTTCCTACGATCGCAATAAATCCTGATTTATAATTACTCATTTTACCTCCGTTTTAAAATAGTTTGGGCAAAAATACATAAAGCCCGATACATGCGGCAAGCACACTTATAATAAAGACAGCTCCAGCTGCCATATCCTTAATATGTTTGGCTTGGTCGGTATGTTCTAGTGAAATATAGTCCACACATCTTTCAATACACGAATTGATGATTTCACTAAACCATACTAAACTAATAGCACCAATAAGCAGCATCCATTCATTGAGTGAACAATGAAAAAGAAAGCCAAACAATATAACAATCAATCCAAAAATACCTTGAAGGCGTATACTACGGTCTTTAGTAAAGGCGTAATACAGTCCTTGAAAGGCATATTTGAATCTACCTTTGAACCAATTCATCTAAGATCTCATCCTGTAAGGCAAACATCACCTTTTCATCTTCTTCTTTCATGTGATCATATCCCATTAAGTGAAGTAATCCATGACAGAACAAGAAGCAAGCTTCACGACGAATCGAATGACCATAGGCTTTTGCCTGATCACGAATGGCTTGTACATTGATAAAAATATCGCCAAGTTCATATTGGTCTTCTTCAATCCACATATCACTCATATCATCTTGAATCGCAAAGCTAATGACATCTGTAGGACGGTCAACATTACGATAGTCACGATTGATTTCGTGAATCTGTTCAGGTGTTACATAAATTACCGATAAGCTCCAGTCTCCCTTTCTGTCTAACACCTTGCAAGCACGTTCTAATATCCTTTCAAAATCTTTTTTGTATCGATAGACACTTCTATCTTTTGCGTTATTTGTAAAAATTATTTCCATGCCTTGATTATACACTAAACAAAAAGAGAGTTCAAAACGAACTCTTACTTTGTAGTTTCTCTAAACATTTTTGAGAATGAAATTTCAATATCTTTGTTCTGTTTAACAGACTCATCCTCTACTAACATCTTCGTTAATAAACGCATCGCAACAGCTCCTAAATCATATTCAGGAATGTTGTAAGTAGAAATAGTCGGACGCATCATTGTCAAATATTTTGAATTCAAGATACATATAAGTTCTGTATCATCTGGAATTGAATATCCACATTCTTTACATGCGTTCATTAAAGCGATGGCCTGAGAATCACGGAATGTGATAACCATACGGCTTGGCTTGTGGTTTTTGTAGTAGTCTGATAAGAATGTGTAGCTTGATTTGTAGCTATCATCATAAGTAACATACTTATCAAATACCAATCCTTTTTCTGCATAAGCACGATCCACACCGGCTTTTAATTGTTCCATCATAGAAAGATTCAATTTATCTTCTACCATAGAAATATCATCAATGCCCTTTTCAAAGCATTCATTCACAAATTCATAAGCCATACGTTCGAAGTTGATATATACATTTCCAACGTTGCCAATCTTTTGACCTTTTAATTTACTTCCAACTACAACCATTGGAATTTGGTATTCATGTAAAACTTCCATTTCATCTTCTGAGAAGTTGTCGTTAAACAAAATAACACCATCGACACGTGATTTAATGATGGATTCAATCACATCCTGCATTTTTGAGATGCCCTTACTTGTAGTATGGAACATGATGTTGTAGTTATAGATTTTTGCGACATCCATCAAACCATTCAAGATTTTGGCGTTGTACGCAAATAATTTTTCACTCATTACGATTGAAATTGTAGTTGTTTTAGACAAAGCCAAACCTTGCGCAATCGCATTTGGTTTATAACCCAATTTTTCAATCGCTTGTTGAACACGCATACGTGTATCTTCACGTACTACATTACTATCATTAATAACACGTGATACAGTTGCCAATGAGACATCCGCTTCTTTGGCAACATCATAAATGGTAATTCGTTTCATCCTTATTCGTCCCCCTTGTTAAAAATCTTCTTTAATCCACTAAACAATGCTTCGGTAGCTTTACCCGTTACTTCTTCTGCTTTATCAACGGCACGAATAACAGAATCATTCGTACGAATTTCATCGACTTTTTCATCCGCTTTATCAATTACCTTACGTAAAGAATCATTTTTTCTTAATGTTTCTTTTCCATATTTAAAGCCATCTACAACCAATCCAGCTGTACCCTGTAAGAATTCTTTTCCAGCTGCCATTGTCTGTTTAAATTGTTCACTTTCACTTACTTCAACCACTTTATCTTTTGTTGAAGAAAGAATATCTTTCGCATCTTCTTTTGCCTGCGATAATGCTTCTTTTACTTTTTCAGGATCTGAAGCGTCCTTTAATAAGTCACGAACATCATCAAATAATTTTTCGATTTTGCTCTTGGCATCCTCAATAATTTTTTCGTTATCTGTATTTTCGGATTCATGCATCACTTCAAGCTCTAGCATCGATTCTTTTTCTAGATCATCAATTAATTGTTTTTCATCCATGTCATTCATCCTCCTTTGTTTCTATGCTTTCTTTTCCAGTTTTTTTACTTTGAAACCAGTCTTTGGCATTTTGTACATTTTCACTTAATGCACCAACCACATTCACGAATGCTTCTTTTGCGGTTTGATTTACCTCATCCACCGTATTCGAAATATTTTCAGCCGTTTTTAATGGCGCATCTAATTTCTTCAATTGATCATTGGCTGTATACAATGTTTTTGAGACTTGTTTTAAAGTTTCAATCAATTGCTTCAAAAAGATAATCAAATAAATTAATGCGATGACACCAACGATGGGTAACACATATGAAAATGCACGAGCTAATGTACTCATAAAGATATCTAAACTCACAATACCACCTCAGAAAGATTATAACATGAACTTTATAACTTATCTATTTATTTTGAAACTTTTTTCACAAGTGTGTAAACGCTACAAAATGAAGGAAGTGATAAGAAACCTCTACCACTTCCTTAAATATATTCAATTGGTAACGCGATCATATCTTCCGTCAAATATGTCTTTCGATCATATTGACACAAAATGATTCCTGGTTGTACTTCTTTGTTTGGGATATCTTTCAATGCAGAAAAATGTTTTCCCATTGACTTTGTAGGATTACCCGTCATTTTAATTTCAATCGGATATAGTTTTCCATCCTCATCAATCACTACATCAATTTCTCTTTGGTCACGATCCCGATAGAAATAAATGTTTGAAATAGTTTTACCTGCATTTAAATGACTTTTTAAGATTTCAGAAACAATGAAATTCTCATAAATATTTCCAGATTGAGCACCTGTCATAGCTGTATCTGCACTTGTCCAACGTGCTAAGTAACACACCAATCCAGTATCATAAAAATAAACTTTCGGTGTTTTGACAACACGTTTTAAAATATTATTCGAATACGGTTCCAACAAATAGATAATACCTGAAGTTTGTAAGATGGAAAGCCCTCTTTTAATTGTATCTGCACTTGTTTCTACTTCATTGGCAACCGCATTAATATTTAATAATTCACTACAGCGTACCGCAAGGGATGTTAGAAACTTAATGAATTTTAGTTCATTAGAAACATTTATAATTTGTCGAACATCTCTTTCGATATATGTTTTCACATAAGAAGAATAGTATCTTTGCCAATCAATCTTTTTATCTTGAAGTTGAGGCATACTTCCTCTATGTATCCAATACCACAAATCACCATAGCTTTTAATTTGCGATTGTCTTTCATTAAAATAAGTTTCATTTGGTATAAAAGGTTTATTAAATTCAACATGATGTATTTCACGAAATGATAATCCTTTTAATTCCACAATTGCCATACGCCCAGCTAAAGTTTCACTAACCCCTTTCATCAATTCAAAAGCCTGTGATCCTGTAAGTGCAAAGCTTACCTTTTGTTTATTTGTGTCCACATACATTTTTAAATACCGAAATATACTAGGTGCATATTGTACTTCATCAATGAACACGGGTGGTTGATAGTTTTTTAAAAACAAGTTTGTTTCTTCTATAGCCTCAATCAACACAAATATATCTTCTAAAGTCACATATTTATATTCTGAACAAACATTTTTTAAAAGTGTTGTTTTTCCAATTTGTCTAGGTCCAGTAACCAATACGATGGGAAACTGTTCTAAACATTCTCTTATCACTTCTTCTACATGTCTTTTAATATACATGACTTCTCTCCTTTTTGACGAATATACTAATATATCAAATTATCTTTGATTCCCATGGAATAATCAACACTGATAAAGCCTCTAGAAGTTAAGTATCGTGTGAATTCTCTGATTTGAACTTCATTCTCTAAAGTATTAAATCTTTTTTTCCAATCAATAATATATTCGTACAATTGATCTTCCGTTACATTCTTATTATTGAGAATCAGTTGATCATAAGAATACAAGATCGTTGTGATCATTTCGGCTTGCGATACATCTTTGATCCTTTGAAACAATCTATATGTCTTATTCGCATTTCGTTTATCCTTTTCTGAATATTTATTTATATCTATCTTAAAATCACCTGAAACATGAATTAAGCCATCTTTTTCATGAATCATATTGTCATTAGATAAAATAGTATACATCTTCTTGAGTTTGAAAGTACTATTTAAGCCTAAATCCGTACCATATCTTTCTAATATACAACAAATCTTTTCAAAGATTACACAATCAACACGGACACTATACTCTGATTCATTTAAACACTTGATTATCTCAAGTACCAAAAGCCAGTTCTTCGTCTTGTTAGCGCATTTCTTTTTTTCAAACATAAATGGATATCCCCTCTATACGACAAAAGAGTATCCATAGATACTCTTATAAGATTTTTTCTAATTTATCTCTTAATAGATAGATGTCTTTACTAGACATAAATACGAAGGCTGCAGGAGCTAATGTTTTTAACTTCTCTGCTGATGCATCATCTACATCTAATAAGATTGCGTTTGGACAACGATCCATTAAATCTTGAATTGTGACTGTGATTGTTTCATCTTCTCTTACGGCATTTTTAGGGAAATCCAATAAACATACTTGATCTGCCGTATTTAAACTCTTCGCAAAGTCATCCAAGAAATATTGTAGACGTGAATAACGATCTGGTTTATATAACGCTACAACTTTCTTTTCTGGATATTTTTTACGAACTGCATCAATCATTAAACGAATAGCCGTTGGATGGTGTGCATAGTCATCCACTAATACACTATCTTTGACTTCATCAATCACAAATCGACGGGCAATACCTTTATAGTCTTGTAAACCTTGGACAATTAAATCAGCTGGCATACCTAACATATGGGCTAGCGCAAAACAACCAAGCGCATCCTGCATGAAGGCATCTCCCACTTCATTTAATTCAATGTGAGCTAAAATTTCACCCTTGTGCTTACAATCAAAATGCATACCGAATGGACCTTGTTCAATATTGACTGCTTGATAGTCATTACCTTCTTTTAAACCATATGTAGTCACTGGTACATTGTAATGTAAATTTTTTAGGTGTTCATCATCCCCAAAGATTACGATGCCTTTTTTTACTTGATTCGCAAAACTTTGGAATGCCGATACATAATCATCCATATCTTTGTAGTAATCAATGTGATCCAATTCAATATTGGTGATGATCGCATAGTCTGGATGATATGCCAAGAAATGTCTTTGGAATTCACAAGATTCAAGCACAAAATGGTTGGCATGTTCTGGCATATAGCCATGGCCATCTCCAATTAAATATGCACATTCATCTTGTAATGAAAGAACTTGGCCTAAAATACCTGTTGTTGTGGACTTACCATGTGTTCCCGCAACACAGATGGAACTGTATGACTCTAATAAAATGCCTAAGTATTCATTATAATAATATGTTTTTACAGTTGGATTCTCCATAGCCGCTTTCACTTCTGGATGCGACTCATTAAAGGATAAACCAATGATCACTATATCATTGTCCTTAATGTTTTCCGGACTGAATGAATAGATTGGGATATTACGTGCTCTTAATCCATCTTCTGTAAAGATATATTTATCGATATCACTACCTGTTACTTCTTTGTGTTCATCATGTAAAATACATGCCAAGGCAGCCATACCTGTTCCTTTAATACCAATAAAATGATAAGCCATTTTATTCACCTTCTTTGTCAAATAACGATTCTTGTTTGTTTGTTTCCTTTTTTGGCTTCTCTAACATTTCAGAAAGATTCATATTTTCCTTTGATTCTTCAACCTTATATTCAGGAATCGAATCCGCTGGCTGCATACTTGGTAAATATGTTCCATACATTGGAGATAAGATCTTTGAGAAATCTTCGTCTTCTGGTTTGTTTAACTTAATCGCATCGTGTACTTTGTCAAATTCTTTTTTAGAATCTTCCACATTTCCAAAGATTGGAGAAATGACAGGTTGATAATCTAAATCTTCCGCAACACGACGTACTTTTACAGATTTATGACGATCATATTTGTATGCCTTTTGTTTCGGCTTTGTTTCTTCTTGCGCAATGGAATCTACGTCTAAACCTTGGAAAATTGTAGTTTTCTTTTGTTTAGGCTGAATGATCGCCTTTTCAAAAATAGGAGAATTCATAAAGTTTTCAGGATCCGACTCAATAGAGCTTGCTGCTTCCTTTAAAATTGGCTCTGTCTTTACAACTTCTTCTTCTTGAACTTGAGGCTGAGGTTTAACTTCAACAGGTTCAGGTGTTACTTCTTCTTGTTTCGCAGGTTCTTCTACGACTTCTTCTTCATCGTTTTCTTCAACATCTTCATTGAAGATCGCATGCATTAAATCCTTTAACATATTTCCTTCTCACTTTCTATTGTCTGCTTCAGAAATGCTTCTATTTCTTCTTTTGTCTTTCTTAAAGTAGAAACAAATCTTGATATTTCTTTTCCATCCTTGAAACATATAAAGCTAGGAATGCCCATCACTTCATATTCAACCGCAATATCCATACATTGATCACGGTTTAAGGAATAGAATTGTAAATCACTAAATTCTTCTTCAATTTCAGGAAGAAAAGGCTTGATGTACATGCAGTCTGGACACCATAGGGCTGTAAACATCATTACTTGAATTCCCGAACTCTTTAATGCGTTTAAAAATTCGTCTTTATTACGAAGTTCAGTCATGCACATATCTCCAAACACAACGATAGATTGGCTGCCCTAAAGAAATGAATTTTTGTTCATATTCTGTAATCGCATCTTCATCATGTTTTTCACGACGATAATCGACACTGACTTCAACCATTTTAAAGCCGGCATTTTGAAATTCAATCAAGCTATATTCAAATAAAGCGCTGTTATCCGTCTTCATTTGGATTTCACCATTTCTTGATAAAATACGCTTATATTGATCTAAGAATGTAGCACTGGATAAACGTCTTTTCGCATAGCGTTTTTTAGGCCATGGATCCGAGAAGTTTAAGTGGATCACATCCACTTCACGAGGACCAAACCATTCTCCAATGGAACTTGCATCATCTTGGATCAGTTTCAAGCGTTTCTTTTCTGTATCCTCATCGTATTTTTTAGCTGCAATCCCTGCTGCACTTTCATTCTTTTCAATCGCAATAAAGCCAGTATCTGGATACATCTTCGCCATATCTAAAGAATAGTTACCTTTACCACATCCAATTTCGATATGTAAAGTATCTGTATCTAATAGCTTTTTCCAGTTTCCCGCTTGTTTGGATGGTTCTTTTACTAAACAATTTGCTGTAGGCAAATAATCCGTTGCCCACTTTACTTTACGCATTCTCATATTAGCTGCACAATGTCACGATCGCATCGGCATAAATACAGATAGCCTGTAATAAGTTATCTAATTTAATACCTTCATCACGTTGGTGACATCCTCCTACAAACGCATCCGTTTCAATCACTTCATTTGGAAGTTCAGGTCCGTAAGATACAAAGTTTTCAAATTTACGAGCATACGTTCCTCCACCAATTGTGATTGGACAAGAGAAAGTATCGCCTGTGTATTTTTGGTAGACACTCATTAAATCTTTCACTAAACGAGAATCTGGGTCTACGAATAATGGTTTTGAATCGCCACGATTTTCTGCTTTGATATTTGAAGTCAAGTTTGCACAAGCTGAATCAAATTTTGCCATGATTTCATCGGCATTTGTATCATTTGGATAACGAATATCAATTAAGATATCAGTTTCATTGTTTTCCATATTCACAATACCTGTATTCATTGTCAAGAAAGACATATATAAACCGTCTTTTTCAATGCCAACTGGTTTTCCCATCCAGTCTTTTAATAAGAAATATAAATCTTTTGAAAGTTGATCATTATAGGCTTCACCAATGAAGTTTAATAATAAGACTGCGGCATTCACACCATTATATGGCATAGCTGCATGCGCAAATGCACCATCAATATGTAATGTTACGCCTTCTTCTCCTCTTTTAATATTTCCTTTTACGCCTTGCGTAGCACAATAGAATTTAAATAAGTCTTCCTGTTGATAACTCATGACATCCACTGTGACATCGGCTTTACCAATCACAATATTTGGACGGCTTCCCGCATGAAGTTTTTTGATGACTGTCGCATCTTTACTTACTAAACCAACATGTAAGCCACCTTTTTCACCATAAATAACTGGGAAGTTGGCATCAGGTACAAATCCCATTTGAGGAACTTCGGCATGATCAACATAGTAGTTCATACATTCCATACCAGATTCTTCATCGCATCCTGTAATCAACATGACTCTTTTTTTCAAAGGAATGTTTAAGTCACGAATCATCTTTAATGCATAATATCCAGCTAATGCAGGACCTTTATCATCCATAACACCACGTCCGAAGATGTAGCCATTTTCTAATGTCACTTTTAAAGGATCTTTTGTCCATCCCTCTCCTAGTGGCACAATGTCCAAGTGTCCTAAAACACCAAATGTTTCTTCTCCTTGACCATATTCTACAACGCCTGCATATCCATCTACGTCTTTTGTTTCAAAACCATCACGTTTTGCCATATCTAACATGGCATCCAAAACGTCACGGCAGTTTTTTCCAAATGGCGCATTTTCAGCTTTCGTTGATTCATCACGAACGCTTTCATACGATACAAGTGTGTTTAAGTCTTTTAAGAAATCGTCTTTATATTTAAGTACTTCTGTATTAAAATCCATAATTTTCACCTCTACCCAACTATTTTACCACATAGTCAAGAAAAAAGAACTCGTTTTTAACGAGTTCCTAACTTTTACGCTTCTGTTTTTTCTTCTTCTGTTTTAGGTTTTGGAAGTAAAGCTTTTGCGCTTACATTGATACGACCCTTATTGTCGATTTCTGTAACCTTAACATCGATGATATCACCAAGTTTTAACACGTCTTCCACTTTATCTACACGGTGGTGAGAAATTTTAGAAATGTGTAATAAACCATCTGTATTACCAAATAAGTTCACGAATGCACCGAATTTTTCTAAGCGAACAACCTTAGCTGCATATACATCACCAACTTTGGCAACACGTACGATGTCGCTGATCATTTGTTTCGCCTTTTCGATTGTATCGTAATCATTGTGGTAGATCACTACTTTTCCATCATCATCAATATCAATTTTTACATTGTCACATTGCGCAATGATTTCGTTGATCATTTTTCCACCAGGTCCGATCACATCTTTGATCTTATCCGGATCGATGTTCATCATCGCAATCTTAGGTGCATATGGACTCAATTGTTTTCTAGGTTCTGAAATACATGCAAGCATGTTATCTAAGATTTCTAGACGAGCCTTGTGTGCTTGTGCCAATGCTTCTTCGAAGATATTTTTAGTGATACCTGTTACTTTGATATCCATCTGTAATGCTGTGATACCATTTTTAGTTCCGGCAACCTTAAAGTCCATATCTCCAAAGTGGTCTTCCATACCTTGGATATCCGTTAATACAGTATATTTACCTGAATTATCATCCATGATTAGTCCCATCGCAATACCAGCAACTGGAGCCTTGATTGGAACACCAGCAGCCATTAGAGACATAGTTCCAGCACAAATACTTGCCTGAGAACTTGAACCATTACTTTCCATAACATCCGCAACCGTACGAATTGTATATGGGAATTCATCTACACTTGGTAGTACTTGAGCTAAAGCTCTTTCACCTAAGGCACCATGACCAATTTCACGACGTCCTGGATTTCCCATACGTCCTGTTTCACCAACGCAATATGGTGGGAAGTTATAGTGGTGCATGAAACGTTTTGAATCCACAACGGTTAAGTCATCAATGATCTGGTTGTCATTTAATGCACCCAATGTTGTTGTAGATAATACCTGTGTTTCACCACGCGTAAACAATGCAGAACCATGAACACGAGGAAGTAAATCAACTTGTGAGTTCAATGGACGGATTTCGTCGATTTGACGACCATCTGGACGTACTTTGTCTTCAATGATCAAACGACGTACTTCGTCAGCTTCAATACCACGACAGATTTCACGAGCTTGTTTCACCGCATTGTTTTGATCTTTTTCAGATGCATATTCTTTATTTGCGATCATTTCCGCAGCTTCATCTGTTAAATCATCAATTTTTCCGTAACGCTCTAATTTTTCTTTGATCGATACAGCTGCACGGATTTGTGCTTCAAAGTTTGCACGAACTTCACTATCGATTGTTTCATCTACGGCATACAATTCGATTTCACGTTTTTCTTTACCGCAAGCCGCAACGATTTCTTCTTGGAATGCACATAATTTTTTGATTTGTTCATGTCCAAACATCAATGCTGCCAACATATCTTCTTCGCTAACTTCTTTAGCGCCAGCTTCAACCATGTTTAAAGCTTGTGCAGTACCCGCAACAGTTAAATCAATGTCACTTTCTTCCATTTGAGCAACTGTAGGGTTGGCCACTAATTCTCCATTGATACGTCCAACTTTAACACCAGCGATCGGTCCATTAAATGGAATATCTGAAATACATAATGCCAATGAAGCACCAAACATAGCTGCCATTTCAGGGCTAGCATCTTGATCTACACTTAATACTGTGTTGACAACCTGTACTTCATTACGGAATCCTTCCGCAAATAAAGGACGGATTGGACGGTCGATCATACGAGCTGTTAATGTCGCATGTTCGCTTGGTCTTCCTTCACGACGTAAAAATCCTCCTGGAATCTTTCCAACAGAATATAACTTTTCTTCAAAACTTACTGTTAAAGGGAAAAAGTCAATCCCTTCTTTTGCCTGGTTTGATGCACATGCAGTTGATAAAGTCACTGTATCTCCATAACGGATAATAACGGCTCCATCAGCCTGTTTTGCGATTTCACCAGTTTCTACTGTGATCCCCCGACCACAAAAATCTAAATGAAACTCTTGTTTCGCCATTTTTTCACCTCAATCATACTTTTATATAATATCATAGAAATTTAAAATAAAACATATCAAACTCATTATTTTTCGTAAAAGAAAAGCCTGTAAATTACAGTTTACAAGCTTAATTAATATGACTATGTACAAACTCAACAATTTCTAAATTCTTCTTGATGATTTCCTTATCTTTTCGCATATCATCAATACTCATCCAATAATAATGTTTTCCATTCAATGTAAAATTATCATTTCGCATAATTTCAGGAAAATTAGAAATAGACACTTCATACAATCGATGATTATACGTCCTCATCTCTTTATGACTTACTGAATACTTTTCATCTACTTGATTTCCCTTGATTTCACAACGAATTGAACTTCTATTAATAGATAAATTTGAGGATAAATTTTCAATCAAATTATTTTCGTTATCTTCTTCAATAGTTTTGAAATTCAAAAATAATTTACATTCCCATTTTTCATCATAGTATGTCAAATATCTTTTTGAATCAACACTAAAAGTATCTTTAATCGCAACCAAAGAATGATTATGTTGAATTGTATTTAATTTTTCAATATCACTTGTTAAATCTTTATGGTCATATTTATGAATTTTTGAATTAATACATTCATACAAGACCTTAACAAAATACGCAATTGAAATAATTAAAAACACTGTTTTAATAACAATCTTTGGGATAGATAAGATATCTCCATAAGTTGCAGTCGCAACAGAGATAATGAAGGATATCGCACTTATTAGTGCATCCCATTGTATTTTAGTCCCAATTAAATCTCTCTTTTCTTCCATCAATAGTTTTAATTCTTTATCGTCAATATATAGCTTCATAACTACCTCTTTACGAAATTATACTTGAGTAGCAAAAAAATCACAATAAAAAAAGTAATCTTTTCGATTACTTTCTTAAACCTAATTTAGCGATCAATGCTTTATAACGGTCTAAATCTATACCCTTCAAGTAAGCTAACAATTTTTTACGACGACCAACTTTTTTCATCAATCCACGTTGTGAGTGGTAATCGTGTTTGTGTTCTTTGAAGTGTTCAGTTAAACGGTTGATTTCTTCAGTCAATACAGCGATTTGAACTTCAGGAGAACCTGTGTCACCTTCGTGTACTGCATACTCTTGCATAATTGCTTGTTTTTCAGATTTTAATAACATTTTTCTTCCTCCATGTATATTAGTCCTTTTCTACCGAGCGAAAGGTTGGAAGTTTCCAGACTCTCAGTACAAAAGCTATTAAATGATATCATTCAATCATCATAAAATCAACTAGAATCGTATTTAATATTTCAAGTCCCGCATCATTTAAAAAGACACGATCCGAGTCATATAAAAAATACTCACAATACTTATCTAATACAGTGGCGTAGTGATTTTTAAAATCATTCTGATATTTCAAATTCCATTCTTTTATATTCAATCCAAACTTTGTTCGTAATGCCATCATAATCGCATCCATGCCTCGTTCAGCTAGTGTTTCATTGATATATGTAGAACAAGGGCCAAAAGAACAATATTCTTTCAACTTTGTCGTATTATCATAACGAATGCCATCAAGTCTTCCACTAGCGCCACAGCCAAAGCCATAGAAATCTTTGTCTTGCCAATAGGCTAAATTGTGTTTTGAGTAATAGCCTGGCTTACAAAAACTAGAAATCTCATAATGAATGTACCCGGCTGCCTCTAATGTTTTCGTAATATATTCAAACATATCCGCTTCAAGATCACTATCGATGGGTTCTACACCTGTTTTTCCAAATATTGAATTTTCTTCAATCTGTAAAGAATAAATAGATAAGTGTGGAATGTACAAATTTAAAAATGTATCTATATCCTTTTTTACATCTTCCATCGTTTGATTCGGTAATCCAAAAATCAAATCAATAGAAAAATTATGAATGCCACTAGACTGAATCAGTTGAATGACAGTCTTAGCTTGGTCTGATGTATGTTTTCTATTACATATTTTTAATAAGTCGTCCTTAAAGCTTTGTACGCCTAGACTAATACGATTAACACCTAAAGAAACATAAGATGCTAGTTTTTCTTCATCTAAGGATTCTGGATTGCATTCTACCGTAAATTCATCAATATCTTTAGGAAAACAATTACGAATCGAAGTAAAATCATCCACGTCTAATAAACTGGGGGTGCCCCCACCAAAATAAAGAGTATGAAGATTCTCTATCTTATACTCTTTAATTTCTTGTATTAAAGTATCTTTCCAGCTTGAAAAGAATTGTTCGTTTTTTTGAACACGGACAAAATCACAATACGCACATATCGAATCACAGAAAGGAATATGTACATAGGCTGATGGTACCATTAGTCGTCATCCATACTTAAAACGGCCATGAAGGCTTCCTGAGGAATCTCTACTGATCCTACCATCTTCATACGTTTCTTTCCTTCTTTTTGTTTCTCTAACAATTTCTTTTTACGCGAGATATCTCCACCATAACATTTGGCCAAAACGTTTTTACGCAATGCCTTAATGTTTGTACGCGCAATGATCTTACCACCAATGGCAGCCTGCACGGGAATTTCAAATTGTTGTTTTGGGATCAAGTCTTTTAATTTTACGGCCATCGCATTACCGCGGTTGTACGCAAAATCTCTAAAGACAATCGTAGATAGGGCATCGACAATCTGTCCATTTAATAAGATATCCATCTTGACTAGACTACTTGTACGGTATCCACTAAATTCATAGTCAAAACTTGCGTATCCTTTTGTACAAGATTTCATCTTATCAAAGAAGTCATAAATAATTTCACTTAATGGCATTTGGTAGACCATCATCATACGAACATCATCTAAAACTTGAAGGTCTACATATTCTCCACGTTTTTTCTGACAAAGATCCATCATTGGACCTACGTATTCTTTTGGCACCATGATGTCACACTTCACATATGGTTCTTCAATATGGTCTACTTTTTGTGGTTCTGGTAAAGCCGACGGGTTATCGATTTCTTCCATTGTGCCATCTGTTTTATAAACATGATAAATTACGGATGGACTTGTTGCAATCAAGCTTAGATTGTATTCACGCTCCAAACGCTCTTCCACTACGTCCATATGTAATAAGCCTAAGAAACCACAACGGAATCCAAAGCCTAAGGCTTGTGAAGTTTCGGGTTCAAAGTGTAGGGCTGCATCATTTAATTTTAATTTGGATAAAGCTTCCTTTAAATCGTCATAACGCGCATTATCCACTGGATATAAACCACAATAGACCATAGGATGCATTTCACGATACCCAGATAAAGGTTCACTTGCAGGATTGGATGCGACTGTGATTGTATCACCGACACGAACATCTTCAATATTTTTAATGGCTGCACTGACCCATCCTACATCTCCACAGTTCAATTGATTTTCCACCACTTCTTTTGGCGTACGAACACCGACTTCTGTGACTTCATATTCAGCACCTGTAGCCATAAAGCGAATCTTATCTTTTGGCTTGATGGTTCCATTCTTTACAGAAACAAAGGCAATAATTCCACGATATGAATCATAGAAAGAGTCAAAGACTAAAGCTTGTGTAGGAGCATCTTTATCGCCTTTTGGACTCGGTAGTTTATGCACGATTTCTTCTAGGACTTTATCGACATTCAATCCAGATTTAGCACTGATTTCAACCGCTTCACTACAATCTAATCCAATTAAGTCTTCAATTTCTTTTTTTACAACTTCAGGCTGTGCACTAGGAAGATCCACCTTATTTAATACAGGCAAGATTTCCAAATCATTTTCTAATGCCAAATATACGTTGGCTAAAGTCTGTGCCTGAACGCCCTGGGCTGCATCCACGACAAGAATGGCTCCATCACATGCTGCAAGAGATCTAGACACTTCATATGTAAAGTCGACATGGCCTGGTGTATCAATAAGATGGAACAAATAGTCTTGTCCATCTTTGGCATGATATACAAGCTGTACGGCATTTAATTTAATGGTGATACCACGCTCTCTTTCTAGATCCATTGAATCTAGAATTTGATCTTTCATTTCACGCTTTTCAACGGTATCTGTAAGTTCTAAGATACGATCGGCTAACGTACTTTTTCCGTGGTCAATATGTGCAATGATGCAAAAATTTCGAATATTCTTTTGATCCATAGATTTCCCCCTATTCTACAATATTTCCGACTAAGTTACGACCTTGTCCATTAAAGAAGCTTGCACAATCCATGACTGGCTTTCCTTCCATTTGACAAGTTTCAATCACAAGTGTACCTGTATGAAGTCCAATGCCTAGCTTGTTCTTACCAATCTTGACTAAAGAGGCAAACGAATTCGCTTCATTTAAATAACTTGCCTTTAAAATCTTAAATTTCTTTCCTTTTAATAATACATAAGCACCTGGTGCATCTGAAAAAGCACGAATTTGATTCAAGATGTGTTCATCATCCTGATTTAAATCAATATGCTCTTCTTCTTTGGATAAAACAGGAGAGAATAAAACTTGACTCTCATCTTGTTCGACATAGACTGCCTTACCTGAACAGATCTCTTCAAAATGAGAAAGCAATAATTCTCCAGCACAAATGGCCATCTTATCAAATAAAGATGTGGAATTGTCTTCAGGCAATATTTCAATTTCTTTTTGTGCTAAAACAGGTCCCGCATCCATTTTAGGTGCCATTTTCATTAAGGACATACCACTCACTTTATCACCATTCCAAATCGCTCTTTGGATAGGGGCTCCCCCCCTATATTTAGGAAGCAAAGAACCATGAAGGTTCACACAACCATACTTAGGAAGATCCAACACTTCTTTAGGTACGATTTGTCCATACGCACAAGTCACAATTAAATCAGGGTTAAAATCAAGAATGGTTTGATAGTCTGACTTAATTTTTACTGGCTGAAACACAGGTATATCATGTTCTAAAGCCACTTCTTTGACTTCAGAATAAACAAGCTGTTGTTTCCTGCCCTTTTTCTTATCTGGCTGCGTTACCACTAAGCCTACATGTATATCATTTTCTAACATCGTTTTTAATACGACACTCGCAATTTTGGGTGTTCCCATAAAAATAATGCGTCTATTTTCCATAATATCACTCCAATACTAGAGTATTATAGCGTATTTTTTTGAAGTTGTGTTGCAATAAATCAGAAATTTTGCTATAATCCTTTTGCAATTTATGTCAGGAGGTGCACTTCATGCCACAGATTAAATCTCAAAAGAAACGTGTTAAAACAAATAACAAGGCTCACAAATTAGTCGTATCTAAAAAATCAGCATTGAAATCAAGTATTAAAGCTGTATTAGCAGCTGTTGATGCTAAAGATAAAGAAGCTGCTGTAGCAGCTTACAACGACTGCAGTTCAAAATTGGACAAAGCCGTAGCTAAAGGTATTCACCACAAAAACTACGCTAGCCGTCAAAAAGCACGTTTAGCTAAAGCTATTAACGAAATCGCGTAATGAAGGATTAAGAAGTCATATGACTTCTTTTTTTATTATTGGAGGAAAACATGAAGAATCACGAACCAAACCAAACTACAATCGAAGCTATTGAAGAAGGAAGAAGAATAATGTCTGATCCAAACACACCGAAATACTCTAGCATCGATGAGCTAAAAGCGGCATTAGATATATGAAATATGGTATAGAATTTATAACTCGTAGGTACACATTCCGACTTATTTTAATAATAAACGCTAAATGCCCATTTGTATTTAAAAAGGATTTAAAGCAAAATTCCTAATACAGTTAAATTGGTCCACCTTTACTGGAGGGCCTTTTTGATTATCAGATGACAAAAGGTGGAGTCTTGCTAATTGAAGATTCCACCTTTTCATAAATATTCCTAAAAAATCAAATCTGGTAAGTTTTTCTGTCGGTTGTCGACAATGATTGACATGAGCATTTACCGTCGCTCATCCGACCACAACTTTTAAAGATGCTTACCACATCTAAAGGTATTGGTACCTTCAAAAGGATTATACCAATTTTTAGTTGAAATTCAATCAAAGAGTATTTTCTTGGCTTAACTAGCAATTTGGTGACATGTCGATATATTCGACATTAATAGTGTCTATTT
>NZ_QSPK01000043.1 GCF_003436425.1 Eubacterium sp. TM05-53 | reverse complement strand
ATATTGACATTATTTATGTCCACTTATTGAATGGGGTTATCAGATGGGTACTCACATAATATTTTTAAATTGGGGAAACAACTAAAGACAATGGGATTATTAGTTATTACGGATGCAATGATTAACCGAGTTAATGAGAATTTTATTAAAGGAAAGAAAACACATATCTTCATTGATGAGTTCCATGTTGTTTTTGAAAATGAGCAGAGCGCAGCATTCTTTAATAGTGCCTGGAGGCAGTTTCGAAAGAGAGATGCTTATCCGACAGGAATTACCCAGAATGTAGAGTATTTATTAGATAGCGTTGAGGCATCAACAATGTTATCCAATAGTGAATTTGTGGTTATGTTAAATCAAGCGTATCAAGATCGTGAAAAATTAGGACGATTGTTAAATATTAGTGATGAACAAATGTCCTATATTACTAATGCCCAAAGTGGATGTGGATTGATAAAGTATGGTGGTATTCTAGTACCTTTTGTGAATAAGATGCCTAAAGGACTGTTATATGATTTGAATACAACTAAACCAAGCGATAGAAAATGATGTAGTACGATATTATGATGGGAGGTGGAACTGTTGGACAAAACAAGATCAATTAAAACACGTGATGTTGTGAAGATTATCAAAGTAAAAGATCATGCTAAACTACACAATCATTTTATTAGGCAGAAAAGAGTTCATGCAAAAGAAGATGAATCTGTAAGTGAAGAAGCAATTCATAATATTCAATCAAGTAGTATGTGTGTTTTAGAAAAAAGTGCGTTTAAAGCCAAGAAAGAGATTAAAATACTAAAAAGTAAAAGAAGCTTAAACAAAGCTATTGAGACACATTCAGTTGAGAATTGGAAAAAGGAAAGGCATGCAGAAAAGATTGGTGAACATAGATCCCCGTTACAGGAAAATAAGAAAATCCCAAATTTTTTACAGATGAAAAAATATGTAATTGATAAAAAGAAGAGTAATGAGAAGACTGAAAAATTTAAATTTCAGTCTTTTTATAATACTTATAAACTGAAAAATACAAATAGAATTGTTGAAATTATAAAGAAAAGTGTTTTAAAAGTGGATCATCTCTTATCACTTGGAGGATCATTAGTTTTAATAATATGCATGTCATTGTTTATAGGTTGTTTTAGTGCACTAGCCAACGATAGCTATTCAATGCCAGCTTATGTAAATGTTAGTGATGAAGTGTTAGCGTATAAAGATACAATAGAAAAATATTGCAAGCAATATGAGATAGCGGATTATGTGTCTGTTGTAATGGCGATTATGATGCAAGAATCAGGAGGAAAAGGAAATGATCCTATGCAATGTTCAGAATCTGGTTTTAACAAAAAATATGCACATTCACCAAATTCAATAACAGATCCAGATTATAGTATAGAGGTTGGAGTACAGACTTTTGCTGATTGCATAAAACAGAGCAAGATAAAAGATCCTGGTGATACCAATAAACTATCATTGGCATTACAAGGATATAATTATGGAAATGGATATATTAAATGGGCACTTAGTAATTTTGGTGAATATACAAAAGCAAATGCAAAGGCTTTTTCAGATATGATGAAATCTAAATTGGGAACAAATGGATATGGAGATCCTGAATATGTAGATCATGTTATGAGATATGTAGGGATTACTTTCAGAGGAGGTACAAATCCTAATTTTAATAATCTAGAAGCCTGGGTGACAAAGAATCCATATGCACAGGCCGGATTATATGGGCAATGTACATGGTTTGCTTGGGGAAGATTCTATGAGATATATGGGTATAGTCCTGGATTTACGGAAGATGGAAAAGATTGTGTAAAGCAGTTGTTAAAAGCACATCCGGACAAGTTTGAAAAATCAAGTAGTCCTAGAGTAGGTGCATTATTTTCTGCAATTGGAAAAAATCACGTTGGAATTGTAGTAGGTGTAAATGGAGACGCTATAACAATTCAAGATGGAAATTATGATGGAGTAACTAATACATTTGAAGATGCGAAAAAAGATTGGCAAACAAACACATATACATCAGAACAACTTAATAACATGTATGGTGGAATTATATTTGCTAATCCAAGATAAAAAAGGATTTAGACATAGGAATTACGGATCAGGATGTACTAAAGATTACAAATTTAAAATAAGTATATTAAACCTGAATTATTCATGGAAAGACAAATATATTTTAGACGAATTGAATAAGCAAAAAATGTGAGTATATTTTGTATAGTATACCCACATTTTTTTTAATCGTTATTTTGTAGGCTTTTTAGACAATGCATAAAATCGTCATAATCTGGATGCTTGATTAAATGATTTACTTTTTCAGTGTTGTTAAATAGCAAGGAAATAAAGTTAAACAACATCTGTAGATCTTTTCCGGAATTTTTAGAAGCACAGCATAATATGATAATCTGGGCTTTATTGTTTTCACTCCATAGAATTGGCTTGTCTAAAATAGCTACAGAACAGAATGATTTTTTTGCTAGTAAATAATTTGGGTGTGGCAAAGCAATTCGGTTTCCATATGATGTATATCCATTTTGTTCTCGTTGTAAAATAGCTTCATACAGAACATCTGACTCAATTATATTTGCGGATAGTTTAGTTAACTCGGAAATCACTTTTTCTTTGTTTTCTGCTTTGAGGTTTGTGATAAAGCGTGACTTTGAAAATAAAGGTTCTATCATTTTAAAAATAGATCCATGATTAAGCGCAAATTCAATCGTATTATAATCTGTATTTGTAAGAAAGTGATTTAATTTGATGGCATTTTTCGGAACCCGTTTGTCATTCAGTGTTGTTGAAAAAATTACATCATATTCGCTTGGGTTAATACTATGAATTTCATATAGATTCTTTACATCAATCTGGCTAATACGATTTGAAAAATGATTATATATTCCACTTTTGATTAATAGAGAATCACTTCTTCGTGAGGAACATATGAATAAAACATTTTTTTTCTCTTTCGCGTTTCCATCTTTTTCTAGGATAACATTAAAATGTATAGCTAAATAAGCAATTTCTGCTTCTGATAATTCTGTATTTTTAATTTTATTGATATATTGAGATGCAATTAATGCTAATTCAAACGAATAGGAAAAAATATTATGTATATTCGTGATTGGAATTTCAGTTAGTTGATTGTCTGCACTTATTCGCTCATATAAAGGGATAAGATGTAATGATAGGGATAAACGAAGTTCAATACTGTAGGAAAAATCAATACTTAATGTTGAATTGATTTGATCTAAAATCGTCGAAACATCATTTTCAATATAGGATGGTATGATTTCTGAAGTAATCAGGCTGTTTTTACCATGCAGTACAGATGCTAAAAAACGTATTTCTGAATCACAGATTTTAAAATGGTATTGATTTGATAACTTTTCTATGATCTTTTTAGCAATGTGGACAGTTTCATTAAAATTAAAATCGTTCAAAAAATTATTTTCCAAGTAACAAGAATCAATTGAACGTATTGTACTTAAGTATGCAATCATTAAGAAGTTTTGAAAGTCACTGTCTGTAATATTAAATTTGTTTGTAATTAAAACATTGGATACAATTAGGCTTACAGTATGTAAACAATCCATATCAATATATGGTTTATGATGGTGAATAACTACTTCATCGTGAAAAGTAATTAAGTTTTCATTAATAATACAGTTTCTTTTATCGTGTTCATAGCCAAGGATTATTGAGCCATGGTATGGTTTGCTTTTAATGGTAAGATTGTATTTTGCTAAAACTTGTTTAACAAAAATCATTTCTTTTAATAACGTTGTATTTGAGATAAAAAGACTAGAAGCAATTTTTTCTGATTTTATAGGTTCTTTTGAAAATAACAGCAACCTTAAAATATATTTTAATCGAATAGAATTTGAATCTGTATTTTCAGTATTTTGTACGATTTTTGATTGAGAAACCACTCTATATCCATCTTTTTTATTATAGGTATATTCAATATGCTCCTCTTCACAATAATTAACAATTGCCTTTATATCATTTTGGGCTGTTCTTAGCGAAATATTAAATGTATCAGATATATGATTTGATGTAAAACAATCATTTGTTTCCAACATTTTTTTTAATATGTTTTTTTGCCTTTCATTCATGAAATAACCTCTTAGATTATGATAATTTAAATGATTTAGAACTTCAATAATGAATATTGCGTTTGACGCAATATAAGTAATAGGATTTTTTTTGCGTATAGCGCAAAATATTAGTGATTTAGTCAAAATAAGATTCTGTATTATATCGGTGAAGAGAGGAGATAAAATGGAAAACGAACAAATGGCATTTCAATTAATTTTACATGCAGGAAATGCAAAATCAAGTGCAATGGAAGCCATTATAGCTTCAAATAATTATGATTTTGAAACAGCTAATGAATGTATTGAAAAAGCAAATGAAGAATTAACAATAGCACATAAAGCTCAATATGATTTATTGTCTGATTTTTCAAATGGAGAGAAGGTGGATGTAAATATTTTAATGGTTCATGCTCAAGATCATGTCAGCGGAGCAAGTTTAATAATTGAAATGGCAAAGGAAATTATTACTTTAAATAATAAAATTTATCTCATAGAACAGAAGGGAGAGAGATGAAATGAAAATTTTATTAGTGTGTAATCAAGGTATGTCAACAAGCGTTTTAGTAAAAAACATGTGCAAGTATGCAGATGAAGATACTTTGATTGAAGCAAAACCAGTGACTGAATATAAGGATATTGCTCAAAATTATGATGTTATATTAATTGGTCCTCAAATCAGATATCAGTTAAAAGAGGTGGAAGAGGTTGCAAAAAAATATGGCATAAAAGCAGCTGTAATTAATCCGGCAGCATATGGTATGTTGGATGGAAAAAAAGTCTTGGATCAAGCAAAGTCATTAATCGGATAATTAAAATGTAGATATAATAGGAGGAAAAATATGTTTGACAAAATCAGCGATACACTTCAAAAATATCTTATGCCTATCGCAAATAAAATAAGTAGCAATAATATTTTGCAATCAATAAAAGATGCATTTTTGATTTCATTACCATTTACAATGTTAGGATCTATTTTCCTTGCTTTGGTAAATCTTCCATTTTTAAATGATTTAATTGGAGCAGATGCTGTAGCTAGTTTGCAAGCTTTTCAAGCACCTTTGCAGAATGTTTGCTTCAACTTGATCACAATTATTATTGTCTTTGGTATTGGATATAGCTTAGGAAAACGTTATGAATTGAAACCTGCATTTACGGCAGCTACAGCATTCATTTGTTTTATGATTGTTACACCAATTATCATTATTAAAGATACTAACTATTATCTTATTGGTAACTTTGGACAGACATCTATATTTACTGGTTTAATTATTGCAGTTGTATCCACATTAATTTATAGAACTGTAATCCGTAAAAACTGGGTTATTCGAATGCCTGAAAGTGTTCCTGAAATGGTTACTGATTCATTTAATAGTTTGATTCCGGCTTGTATCTCAGTGCTATTCTTCTTTATTATCATGGTTATCATGTCGAAAACTTCTTATGGAACATTGAATGCATTAATTTATGCATTTGTTCAAGCACCAATTACAGCATTGGCAGGAAACCTAGTATCATTCATTTTTGCAGGTTTATTATGTAACTTATTCTGGTTCTTTGGATTACACGGAAATAATTTGGTTTATAATTCAGTTCTTTCTCCAATTTTTAAATCTTTATCTTTACAGAATTTAGCTGCATTTAATGCAGGCAAAGCTATTCCAAATTTGCTATCTGAAGAATTCGCATTCTATTTTGGTGGATTCAATGGATCGTTTATTGCGTATCCTGTATTAATCTGTATCTTTGTATTCTTTAGAAAACGTAAAGAATTAAAAGAATTAGGAAAAGTAGCCTTGATTCCAGGTATTTTCTCAATCTATGAACCATTGGTATTTGGTATGCCTTTAATGTTAAATCCAATTTATTTGATTCCAATGTTGTTGACACCAGTGATTGATACATTAATTGCAGTCGCTTTTATGGCTACTGGTCTGTGTGGATATTGTACAGGTGTTAGTGTTCCATGGACTTGTCCAATGATTATTTCAGGTATGATAACAACAAATTCAATCATGGGTGGAGTAGTACAGTTAGTTCAAATTGTTGTAACTACAGCTTTATGGTATGTATTTATGAAAGTAGCGATTAAAGCTGAAGATCAAAAGAAGAAAGATCTTGTTACAGAAGGAGACAATTCAAATGAATAAAGATTTTGTTAAAAATAAAGTATTAGGTAGTTTGATTTGTGCTGCGACTGGAGATAGTATTGGTGCAGCCACAGAAAATTTACCATTCTGGTCTATTCGTGAGAAATACAATGGTGAATTAAGAGAGTTTGTTGCGCCGGATAAAAGTGCATTTGCATATGGAAATAAAAAAGGTGAGATTACAGATGATTTTTCTCAAACTTATTTATTAGCAAAACAGATTATTGATAATAATGGAGTTATTGACAAGACAGTAGTTGAAAAAATGCTTATTCAGTGGTCAGGTATTCCTCATTGGTTTAATCGTTTTGCAGGTCCAACCACAAGATTTGCGATTGAAAACATTAAATCAAGATATGCTGGAAAAGGAGAACTTGTACGTAATGAAGTTATAGATTATGCACGACAGGCCACAAATGGTGCGGCCATGAAAATTTCCCCAGCTGGTTTGTTTAATCCTTGTAATGTGGAAAAAGCTATTCAGGATGCATGCACTATTGCATCTGTAACACATGATAATGATTTGGCTATAGCCGGGGCCTGTGCAACTGCAGCTGCAATAGCCTATGCATTTAGTGAAGATGCTACAGTAGATGGATTAATTCAAGCTGCTATTTATGGAGCTGAAGAAGGTGAAAAATTAGGTAGTAAAATTCGTGTCGTAGGTGGACCAAATGTAGCAGAAAGAATAAAGTTGGCTATTAAAATCGCAGAGAGTAGTGAGGCAAAAGAGAAAAAATTAGAACAAATTTATAATTGGGTAGGCACAGGATTACATATTTCTGAGGCCGTACCAGCTGCTTTAGGAATCATTAAAATCTGTGAAGGAGATGCACTAGATTCAACATTTGAAGCAATTAATATTGGATATGATACTGATACTGTAGCATGTATTTGCGGATCAATGGTTGGTGCATTACAAGGTGTGAATAATGAAATGTTTGATTATATGAGTATCATTGATCAGGCCAATGATATTGATATTCATACTCTTGCAGATGAAATAACGAATATTATTACAAAATAAAGAAAATGGTGGTGAATAAATTCACCACCTGATTTTTTAGAGGGAAATCATGAATTATATAGTATTAGGAAATATTAGTTCCATATTTGCCATGTTATTTTTGTTTTTGGCAGTAGCCCAGAAAGATAATCATAAATTAATTACAATTCAGGGAGTATCTTATTTTTTCTTTGCCTTGGCTGGCCTGATCTTAAAAGGCTATAGTGGACTTGTTCAAGACATTATTGGTTTTATTAGGAATCTATGTATAGCTACAAATAAGAATAACATATACATACGAAACATTTTGCTGGTTAGTGGAATTGTATTTGGATGCATTTTAAACAACAAAGGATTTCTAGGCATTTTTCCTATCATAGGAACTTTTCAATATTCAATTGTTTCATCCAAAAAATCAGTTAGCAATAAGCATCTTCAGTTGTCAATTATTTTAAATGCAGTACTAATGATTATATACAGCTTTGTAATCCAAAATTATGTGAATATGATTACAAACACAATTACAATCTTGATATCTATTCAGACTCTTCGAAAAGACTTTGCTTCAGCATGTTTATAATTTTTATATCTTATTCGGTTTAAAAAAGGTTTTGAATCAGCACCATAATGCATATGTTGAGAAGCATTTAATTGCTTTTTTGTTGAATTTACTTTTTTATGAAGCAAGAAGGCAATAAAAGAAAGTGATAAAAGTAATAATACATGTAATAAATCTTTCATAATTGTTGAGTCCTTTCTGTTTTTGTTATTCTAATCTTAACATAATAATTTTGAAATCAGATGTAAAATGAAAGCTTTTCTTTAAAATGGCTTTCATTTTTATATTGCATATTTACTGATGTCAATTTCATAGCTTCTTTCTGGTTCGGAAAGCTTTATTTCATCACCATCTATAAAGACAACAATGTTATAGTAATTTATGTTTCCATCATCATCTGTATTGCATGAAAAATATGCTTTTTGGGATTCTAAAAATTCTTTAGTCAATTTTAATACAACGCAATCACTTTTGTTGCGACAGCATAAAATCAAGGCTTGCTTTTTGCACTTGCTTATTTTTGAAAGTCTATCATCACTGTAACTAGTCCAATATCGCATACGATTTCCAGAGTTATAACCTTTAGCTGTTGTAAAAACATATCCATTGTCAGATTGATCTTTATAAGCAACGGTTTTATATATCTTTACTAGTTTTCCGCTTTGTTTTAACTTATTCATTTCAATTTTAATTGCTTCAGCTCCAGACAATAATTCATTTTCATTAATGACTTTGTTGACTACGCTTTTAGAATATGGATAATTAAAATTATTAAATCTTGAAATATATCAATAGTTATTAAAGCAATTTATGTGTTTTTAGAATAAGTGAACGATGATTGTATCATTGGACCGCATGTGCTAGCAATAGTATAAGTGAATGGATTCATCTTTTTGAATTTTGGAATATTGCTGATTTTAATGATTTCTACATACTTGTTATACCTAATAAATATTGCATAATCGATGATTTGATTATATTTATATAAATAGTCAAGTATGTAGTTATCTCTAGTAAATCTATAATCGATTGTTTCGTGTTTTGGAAAATCTCCGATTGATACTCCTTCGATTTCACTAGGATAATTTTCGTACATTTGTAAAGCACCTATATCATTGTATTGAACCATAAATATTTTAATTGAGTTAGGCCCTTTATAGTTTTTTAAACTATTTAAATGCTTATTCCATGTGCTTTTCAGAGATTCTAGCAAATATTCATAGGAATGCTCTGGGTATTTCATGATATTTGTGATACTTGCCATTTCAATAGGTTTTTGAATATCAATTTCTTCCTGATTTAGATTTTTAATTATGCTTTCGTCTTGCTTTTTAAATTGATTTAATTTTTTTGTATGCTCTTGCCCTTTTTTCGTTGTTTTAGAGGATGAAATTTGAAAATGTTCAATAAATCCATGGTCTTCAATAAAATCGGGAAATTTAGTACCTTCGTTAGATGTACAATTTTCTAAGAGATGCCACAATGTATTTTTGTCATTATTTTCAAATCCAAACAAACAAGTACCAGACCAGTAAGTTTTTTTTACTAAATCTAAGCAGGTTGATTCAGTTAAATCTTGTTGCGTTTTATTGTCTGACATAAAAAATCTCCTCATAAGTGTATTAAGCTTTTTTGCTTATACGAATAAAGTTTCTTTCTTTATCGTATGGTCTTATTTGAATGCCGGTAGTAACTAGATGTATTTGATTATTGTATTCATATTCAGATCCATAACAGATAAATGTTAGAAATCCTTCTACCACAGCAAAGTCTACACCGTTTTTGATATCTGCATATTGAACCATGTCTAAACAATCATATAGATTGCATTGTTTGATGACTGGTTCTTTTTCTTTGTTTACTTCATCGAAAAATTTATAGATGACTGCACAATCATAATCATCATATTTGTGAAGGCTTTCTATAATTGAAGAGCATTCTTGATTGTGTTGTTCTGTTTCTTGTTCAGTACAATCTAATATTGATTTTGAGTTTAATAATTTCATAATGAGATTCCTTTTCTTTTATAAATGATCATTAAGATAGTATTGGTTTAATTCATTCTCAACACTTTCGATTAATGGTTCAAAGCTTTCTTTAATTTCACATTCCCAAAGAACAATAACATGCCAACCTAAATTACGTAGTTTTTTATGATTGATTAAATCATTTTGTATATTACGCTCAAACTTTTTGTTCCAATATTCAGTACGAGTCTTAGGTGTGGTTGCTAATTTACAATTGTGTCTATGCCAAAAGCATCCATTAATAAAGATAACTGTATTGTATTTAGATAAGACTATATCCGGTTTTCCAGGTAGATTGGTGACATTAACCCTATATCTGTATCCATCATGATATAGTCTTTTTCTTACTTTGAGTTCTAGACTTGTATTTTTACCTTTAATGTGGGACATGTTTAAATGTCTTTGTTCTTTAGAAACTGTATCCATAGTTATATTATAGCTAATAAATAATAACTATTATATCTTTAATTAGCTAAATTCGATGAATGTAAAAGTTGGATAGGAATTGATTTAGATGATACTATCTATGTATCAAATAAAATTGAACTAACACAGGTTAATCAGAAGAGTGTACAACTGTACTGCCAACAAAAAAGATGTTGAGATAATGTAAAAAACATAGAAGATTCATTTGATGTGTCAGATTTGACTTTAACAGGTGAAGCAAATAGTATTTTAGAAAGCAATTCTACAACAATAATACGTGGAGAAGAAATAAATATTAATAAGCTCGATCCTGATGTATGGGATGTTTATCCAAATTGGGAAAATAAATGTTTTAGCACCATTAGAAAGAAAATGGCTTTTTCAGCAATGAAAATTGCAAGAAACAATTATGATTGGAAGCTCAGATAAACAAAAAGACTTTGCTAAATCAATCTATATTAAAGCATGTGCACATGGATTTTTGGAATCAAAATAAAGCGTAAATCTTTAAGATTACGCTTTTTTAGTAATAGAGTTAATTTGTATGATATAATAAGATGTATATTTTTTACCTTAATAAGGTAAAAATGGTTTATATCGACATTATAAGTGTCAATATAAACTGTAATGTTATGACTGTTTATAGCTTTTTAAATAAATGGAGGAGAATCTCATGAAATATAATGTTTTGGATTTGTTCTGTGGTGCTGGAGGTTTAAGCTTAGGTTTTCAAAATGCAGGCTTTAATATATTCGGTGGTGTTGAATTTGATAGTGAAGTGATGAAAACTCATGAGAAAAATTTTCCAAATGCAATTAATATTTGTGCAGATATTCGAAATATTACAGATGAGCAAGTATTGGAGCAGTTTGGAAATAAAATAGATGTGATTATTGGTGGACCTCCATGTCAGGGTTTTAGTTCGGCTAATATGTGGCAGTCTGATGAGGAAAAGATTGAAAAGAATAGACTGTTTTATGAATATATTAGATTCGTTAAACTTTTAAAGCCAAAAGTATT
Source organism: Eubacterium sp. TM05-53 (assembly GCF_003436425.1). Lineage (GTDB taxonomy): Bacteria > Bacillota_I > Bacilli_A > Erysipelotrichales > Erysipelotrichaceae > Holdemanella. The sequence continues at coordinate 8,446 of NZ_QSPK01000043.1, read as the reverse complement.
TGTTATTGAAAATGTTAAACAAATACTTACTCGAGAAAAAGGATATGCAAAGAATGAAATCATGCGTATTACGGAAGATTTAGGTTATATAGTTGCAGAACCTAGAGTATTAATTGCTTCTGATTATGGAGTTCCGCAAAAGAGAGAACGTGCTATTTTTGTTGGTGTAAGAAATGACTTAAATTCTATATTTGACTATGATCAAATTGAAAAGAAAAAGAAAGTGACAGTTGAGGAGGCTATATCTGATTTGTATGGCAAAAAAAATGAAAGTGATGCACCTTTTAAATTGGATGATGCACCAAAAAGTGATTATGAAAAACTGATGAGAAAAGACTCAAATAATGTAATTTCAAATCATTTTACTAGATATCCAAAAGAAATTGTACAGAAAAGAATGAGTTATGTACCTCAAGGTGGTAATTGGAAAAATGTGCCAGAAGAATTATGGGATACACAAAGATCAAATAGACATTCATCTGCCTACCGTAGATTAAAGGAAGATGAGGTTTCTATTACAATTGATACAGGTCATATGAACTATTTTCATCCTTTAGAAAATAGAGTACCTACTGTTAGGGAATCAGCACGAATTCAAAGTTTCCCGGACGATTTTATTTTTGAAGGAAATAGAACAAATCAATATTTACAGGTGGGGAATGCAGTTCCACCTTTAATGGCGCAGGCTGTTGCCGAGGCCATTATGAAATTGCTAAAGGAGAATGCGTGATGGATATAATAGATTTATTTTGTGGGGCCGGAGGAATGAGCCTTGGCTTTGAAAAAGCAGGTTTTCATTCTGTTTTAGCTATAGATAAATGGAATGATGCGATTGTTACATATAATGCAAATAGAAAAAAAGCAATTGGAACAACTGTAGATATTCATGATTTTAGTAATGAGCAGTTGGAGATTATAAAAAAAGAGAATGATGTACATGGGATTATTGGAGGACCACCATGTCAGGGATTTAGTTTGGTTGGCACAAGATTAACCAATGATCCTAGAAATTCTTTGTATATGGAATACGTTCGATTTGTGAGTGTGATTAAACCTGATTTTTTTGTTTTAGAAAATGTACCAGGTTTATTAAGCATGGAAAAAGGTCAGTATAAGAGAGATATTATTGATCGCTTTTCAGAACTAGGATATAACGTTAATTTTGATACGTTAAGAGCTTCTGACTACGGTGTTCCACAAAGCAGAAAAAGAGTGTTCTTTGTTGGTTTAAATAAATTGGTGTTTGGATCTAATCATTTCTTTGATTTTGATACTGTAAAGAAACAAAAAGAGATTAGTACAAGCATGGCCATAGGAGATTTACCACCTTTACGTGATGAAGTAAAATCTGATGAGTATGCTAAAGCACCTCAAAATGCGTATCAAGAACTGATGAGAGAAAACTCAGAAAAGATTATGAATCACGAAGCAACACAACATACAGAACAAACAAAAAAAATTATAGCCATGGTTCCAGATGGTGGGGGGATTAGAGATTTACCTGAGGAATACTATAAAGTTAGAAATTATAATAATGCATTTAAAAGGATGAATAGTAATCTTCCTAGTAGTACAATAGATTGTGGACATAGAAATTATTTTCACTACAAGGAGAATCGTGTACCAACTGTTAGAGAATCGGCTAGGATCCAGAGCTTTCCAGATGTATATGAGTTTAAAGGATCAAGAACAAGCCAATATACACAGGTTGGGAATGCAGTTCCACCCTTATTAGCTTATTCAATTGCCAAAGCTATAAAAGATGATTTGACAAAAGTAGAAAAATAATACAAGGAGATATAGGATATGGCTTTTACTGAATTGTTTTCACGTACAATTTCACATGCTCAAAGTAAGTACGAAATCAAACAAAAAAATGTTACACAACAGAGTTCATATAATCTTTCTTTAGATTTAATGGATTTGTTGTTAAGTGCTAATGTTATTGTTCAAACTGAAGAGAATCATTATGAAGTAGTAGATGACTACGTAGTTAAACTAGGTAACGGAATTTTAAAGTTAATTGGAAAATATTATGATCAACAAGAGTTAAACGTTAAGTTTATATATACAAAGTCAAATGATGGAACAAGAAAATTCCAGATTAAGCGAAAAGAAAATAATACAGGAAAATATGAATGGTTTTTACAGTTATACGATAAGAATTATGAAGATTCAGAATTTAAAGTATATTTAAATGAAAATGATAAAATATTGTTGTTTGACACAATTCCGCCATATGATATTAATGACTGCGATTATGATTTAGTGGATAAAAACGAAATTTATACAAAAATAGATTTGGTGCGTATTCTAGATGAATACTGCCAAAACATAGGTCCAAAAGAATGTGCACTAGAATTGTTTGGGTTCGATTATGCAACAATCATGGATAAAAATAGAGTGAATATTAATGATGTTGCCAATGATTTAAATTTAAGTACTGATGATATTAATAGTTTTAATGTAGGGAAAAGATTAGGAAATGTTGTTCAAAATCGTATTTCAAGAAATGATACAAAGATTCATTTAGGGAATATTTCTAGAAATAATACAGAAGAACATTCCACTTCAAAAAATGCTAAAGGTTATAACAAGATTTACTATGGTATTCCAGGGTGTGGTAAGAGTTATTATATTGAGAATACTGTATTAAAAGATGTTGATAAAGATAATGATGTGTTTAGAACAACTTTCTATTTGGATTACAGTAATAGTGATTTTATTGGTCAGATTTATCCAGTAGTAAAAGATGGAAATGTTACTTATGAACCAAAACCTGGTCCTTTTACTAAAGCTTTAGAGCGAGCGTTAAGAAATCCTGGAAGAATGATTTATTTAGTCATTGAAGAAATCAATCGTGGTAATGCGGCTGCTATTTTTGGAGATACATTCCAGTTACTAGATCGTTTAAAAGAAAAAAGAGATGATCGTGTCGTGGGTGACAGTGAATATCCAGTAGCAAATGAGTTTATTGAAGGATACTTTGAGAAGGTAAATGAGGAACTTAAAGAAGATGAAAAGATTAAATTCACTAAGAATAAGATCTTTATTCCTCATAACTTAACGTTGCTAGCTACAATGAACACTAGTGATCAGAATGTATTCCCGTTGGATACAGCATTTAAAAGACGTTGGGATAGAGAAAAGGTAATGACTGACTGGAATAAGGTTGGTGATATCAAGAATTTATATGTTCCTTTTACGGATATTACATGGGGAAAATTTGCGACTACAATTAATGACAAAATGCTTAAAGATAATGGAGAAAGTGATGTTTCAGTATCTGAAGATAAACAGATGGGAGCTTACTTTGTAAAAGAGTATATGTTGAGTAAAGAGAAGAATGCAGGGGACAAAGATTCTTTGAGAGCGTTTATTAGTAACGTTATGGATTATCTTTATAATGATGTAACTAAATTTAATCATGAGTTGTTGTTTGATAAGAACGTTAAGACGTATGATGGTCTTTATGAAACAATGACAGAATGTACATCTGTATTAAATGGAAATGTTGATGATTCAACTGTTGGTGCAGGGAAAAAATTGTTTGAGTCAGTCTTAAACAAAGAAATAGTAGATGAATTGTTTGATCAGGATGTCGAAGATGAACAAGGAACCCAAGATTAACCCTGTAACAAAATCGAATGATTTTGTGGGTATACGCATAGAAGATGGTGAAATCAATATTTATGTTCCGCAAGTGTTTCGTAAAGAAACGAATTATAAAAGAGATTTGTTGTTGTTTCTAAAGTCTATTTCTTTGGCAAAAACACTTGAAAAGGAAAAATTGGATAAGGGCAGTAATAATCTCGATAATGTATGGCCTATTAATTCCTATTTATGGATTATAAAAGATTATCTTGAGAATGGATTTTACTATAATCGGGAAAAGGTATATTCAAATTCCTATAGTGGAAAGATAGAATGGAAGAAGACGATGAAGCAGATTCCAATCTATTCTGATGGAAATATTATTTATGATAAGCTAGTTACTTCAAAGATGGCAGCATCTAATGATTTGATTGCACAAATATACAAACTTTGTTTAAAACAAAGTATTGAAAAAATTGGGTGGGTGTATAACTATAATCTGAAGGTTGATGTCCAACAGATTGTGTCTACTTCTGAAATGGTTGCGACAGTTCGTAAAGAAATCAATAATACATTCGATGATATCAAACGTATGCGCTTTAACCATATGTTGAAGATTTTGAAAACAACAGAAGGGAATAAAGTGGTTTCAAATGAGTACACATATGGAATTGAAAATTATTATTATGTATTTGAAACTATGGTGGATAAATTATTTGATGGAATCAAGGAATCTGAAAAGAAGAAATATAATCCAAATGGTTATTGGCAATTGAATAATCAAAAGCCAGGATTGGCTTCTAGTTTAAGACCGGATACAATCTTAAAAAAGGATGGAGCAACATACATTCTTGATGCAAAAATGTATCAGTATGGTGTTACGAAAGATGTAAGAGATTTACCAGAAACACAATCAATTCAAAAACAAATTACATATGGAGATTACGCTTATCATCAGTTAAACGAAAATAAAGTAAGAAATGCTTTTATATTGCCATACAATAAAAAATTAAAATGCTTTGTTGAAGATACTAATACCTTAAAATATAACGATGGGAATTTAGCATATTTCGGTCAGGCATATACTGATTGGAGAAATACTGAAGATCAAAAAGATTATGAAAAGGTATATGCGTTTGGAATTGATTTTAATTATCTTTTAAAAAACTACAACAAACCTGATTACGTTATTATTGATAGTTTATGCAGTAAGATAGAGGAACTTATTCATGACAAAAAAGTTTAATGAAGGGGACACAGTTTATTTTATTTCTAATGGCATCTTTGTACGAGAAGCAAAGGTAGTGCGATGTACTGGTGGGTTTGTAACGATTAAATTTGGTACTAGTAATACAAATGAAGGCCCAGCAGGAACTAGAGTTCGTGAATCAAAAGTTTATGCTTCAAAAGAAGAAGCAGAAGTTGTTGCAAAAGCACATTTAAATCAACATAAATTGGATTGAAGTGATATATTGCAATAAGGCTATATTTGTTGGTGTGCTAAGAGCATTGATAAAACTTTAATTAATTATGAGGTGGTTACGATGAAAGCAGATTTTATAACAGCAGTAAAATTAAATGAAAATGAGGATTTTGTAACGTACTTATTTGATGTAAATGTACAATGGGAAGACTTAGATAATGAACAGTCTGGAATTGTAGAAATAGATAGAAATGTATTTAAAATGCTTGAACAAAATGTGGAACCAGATCCTAATTTTATAATGAAGCAAATGTATGATAGACATATTCGCATCATGCAACAGGCATCTAAAATGGATATCGATAGATGCTGTATTGATAGAGTTCCTTATTATATTGTTGGTCAAATATTGGGTGAATATTCTATATCTCATCAATTATCAGAAACACCTATCTTTATTTATCCAGATCTTTTAAAATTGGTTTTAGCGGATGATCAAGTACGTGATATTTTTATGAAACATAAGGTCATGTCTGATGAAGAGATGCAAAAATTGTGTAATGAAGCAGAATCTTTAATGAATTTAAATGATGTTTTAAAAAATACACTAAACTAAATGCTTTACAGCTTATAAAAAATGGAAGATTTTCTCGGGACTAGTGAACTAGTCTTGTCGAAATCTTCCGTTTTTTATAACATGGAAATGAAGAAAGGAGAACGATGTATGGCGATACAAGCATCATTATTGACGGAAGAAAATTTCAAAATGAAAAGAATCAGATTTTTATCTGGAAAATTCAAAACAGTTATAAAAGAAAAAAATCAAACAATTAAAAAAAAGTATCCAGATGAGAAGTGGGAAAAAAATCCGGCTTTAGAATATGCAGAAATAAGAAGTGAAATATCTGGTCACATTGTTCTGGCAAACACGGCTAAGAATTGGTTCAGAGGAAATTTCAGAGATTTGGATGATTTTTTAAGTCTGTGTAATGTATTAGAATTAAATGCATGTGATTTTTTCGATTCGGATTATACAGCTTTTATTGAAAGATTTGAAAAAATAAAAACTAATATCAAAGAAATAAAGCCGATAGATAATCCTGATTTAATTGGTGTATTGAAAGATGATTTATCTTTTTTGAAAAATAAAGAAGATGATTTTAGGATTTTGAACATTGATTATCAACAAGTGTATGAAGATTTGGAAAAAATTGTAGATGAAAGTGAGGCTTTAATAGCTGAAAAAGATGCTGAACAAAAGCAACAACATGAAAAAGAAAAAGAGCAAATGCAAGCTTTGATTAATGTTTATAAAAATGAACTTTATTTCAGCGAATTGCGTGAGCAAGAAGAAAAAAAGAAAGAAATCAAAGCAAAACAAAGAAAAAAAGAAGATGAAAAAATATGGGAAATGAACAGAACTAGTAAAATTATTGATGAAGGAATTTTGGGAATAAATCAGCAGTACCATTTATTGTATACTTCTAATTTCGTTTCTATGCTTTTGTCCTTTACTTTTTGGAAAGACAATATCATTTTTGGTGTGATTGGAATGCTATTATTAACTATACATATATTTTTCATAAAACATTTAATGAATCGAGAATGGGATGGATTTAGTGTAGCATATTTAAAACATTTCGAAGAAATAGATCACGAATTCATTAGGATATCATGGTTTATCCCCTTGTGCTTTTTAGGTTTTTGGTGCTTGATTGAATTCGTGCTTGGAGTTGAAAACTGTAATTTCGTTAAAATTATATGTTTTATTGGTGCAGAGATTTTTTCGTATATAAACATACATAAATTTATTACCAACAATCGCGAATAAGAGAATTGAAAGAAAAAAAACGACTTCTTTCATTTGACGAGTTTTAATATGTCGCAATAGAGGACGTTTTCTAAGGTTCTCTGAAAATATTTGAATGATAATTACTAGGGTACCTTAGGGTGCCCTATTTTTTTTACAAATTTTTATGTTTTTGGCAATAATTGACGTTTTTCACGGGCTCTATATTGAGGAGGTATAGATCCGTGAATAATTATGGATATAACAAAGCCAGAGAACAAAAGATTTTTGAATCTTGGTTTGCCAAGTATGAAGCCATGTTAATGAAGGAGGGTGTAGCTAAGGAAGATATAAAAATGTTATTTGATTTATATTGGAATGATTTTAATGCTGATAGAAGATTTCGCCAGAGACAATATTCTAATCTAGAAGATAAGATCAATTTAGCATGTACTTTTGATTTTTCTGATTTTCCAAATATTGATGAGTTGGAAGATGAGGGATTATATCAATATTTAAAGAAAGATACGCATCAAATGTATTCAATTCTGATTGGTATTTATAGAGGGTTAAGTATTAAAGAAATTGCTTTTATGCTTGATTCAACACCTATGGCCATTTACAAAAGAATCCAAAGATTCAAAAAAACTTTTAATATTTGTCCAAAATAGATAGTTTAAAGGGCTATATAGTGAAGAGGTTTGATCTTTGAAAACTTTACCCCAAGAAAAGACGATCTTTTGAAAGTGTAGTCATTTGTTCCATGCGCCATGATGGATAGACCTGAGCGAGTAACATGTAGAACATAAAGCATGTACCTTAATGTTGATGTTGATATTTTCAAAAGGATAATGAGACTTGCGAGGGCCAGAGGTTAAAATCCCTGATGCAGCAGGCAAATATTAATAGCTGCATATGTATGGTTTGGTACACCAACTTTTCTTGGTAGCATGGAGCAAATGAGAATTAATAGGTAACAGGTAATAATACATTACCTGTTTGTACATAGGAGGAATAAAAATGATATCACGTGGAGATATTTATTATGCTGATTTAGGAACACGCTATTTATGCGAACAAGGTGGCGTTCGGCCGGTTGTGATTTTGCAAAACAATAAAGGTAACGCATTTGGCCCGACAACAATCATTGCACCAATCACAAGTCAATCAAAGGATAAGCGGTTGTTGCCAACACATATGTCGATTCATTACAGACATTTGCATCAAAATTCAATGATACTATTTGAACAGATTCGAACGATTGATAAAAGTCGTTTGTCTGATTATATATGTCATATGCGAAAAGAAGATATAAAACAAATGGATTTAATAATTGGAGTTAGCTTAGGTTTGAAAGGAAGTAAATCTTATGAATTATAGAGTGCCGGTATGGTTAAAATATTCGTTAAATGTTGAAGAAGCTTCTGCATATTTTGGTATTGGATGCAAAACACTTCGCCAATTTATTGCAGAACATGATGATGAGAGTTTTGTATTAATGATCGGATCGCATGTTCGTATTAAGCGAAAGTTGTTTGAAGAATATCTAGATTTAAATGTGTCAATTCTGTGAATTTTTAATTGGCTTAACTAGCAATTTGGTGACATGTTGATATATTCGACATTAATAGTGTCTATTT
>NZ_QSPK01000042.1:7666-20249 GCF_003436425.1 Eubacterium sp. TM05-53 | reverse complement strand
ATAAATGATAAAAACCAGAATTATAACAATGTCACCAAATTGCTAGTTAAGCCTTTTAATTTACAGAATTTTATTTTTATCCGGGATTGATATAATGAGTATATCTTTTCCAGGTATAAAATCTATGCACTAGAAGGAGCTTAGATGAAAAGAAAAGATACTAAAGGAAGAGTTTTAAAGAATGGTGAATATCAGGAGGCAAATGGGCGCTATGTTTTTAAATATTATGTGGATGGAAAAAGATATGTGATTCGTAGTTGGAAACTAGTTAAAAGTGATAAAGTTCCAGATGGTAAGCGTGATGGTTTATGTTTAAGGGACATGGAAAAGAATATTCAATTTAAGTTAAATGAATATGTGAAGTTTGAAGGTGCAAATTTAACTGTTTTTGAACTTGTTGAAAAGTATGATGCGCAAAAATTAGGAATAAGAAAGAATACGATGGTAGGTCATACTACGGTTCGTCGATATTTAGAAAAAGATCCGTTTGGGAAAAAGAAAATAGAAACGGTTCGAATTATTGATGCAAAGCAGTTTATGATTCAACTGAAGGAAGAAGGAAAATCTTATAGTACATTATGTAGTTATCGTGGCGTCATTCGTCCTGCATTTCGTATGGCAGTAGATGATGAATTGATCAGTCGTAATCCATTTGATTTTCCAATTTCAGATATTATGATGAATAATGCTGTGAAAAGAGATGCACTAACAAATGACGAACAAAAAAGATTTTTGAAGTTTGTAAAAGAGGATTCGCATTTTAGTAAATTTTATGAAGGCTTCTACATTTTGATACATACAGGAATGCGTATTTCTGAATTTTGTGGATTGACTTATAAAGATGTTGATTTTAAGCGTATGACAATTACGATTTCCAAGCAGCTTCAATATCATGGAGCTAATAATTATTGGATAGAAAAATGCAAGACAAACAGTGGACTGCGTACTATTCCAATTCCAAAAAATGATATAGAATTAATGCGTTGCTTTAAAACTTTATGTAGTCAGGCAAGGATGAGAAAAAATCAACCAGAAGTGGATGGAGTGAAGGGCTTCTTGTATTTGAGTGAAGCTGGGAAGCCATTGGTAGCTTTTCAATGGGCTAAGAAATTTGAGTATGCTGTATTACATCATAATCGTATTTATAAAAAAGAACTGCCTAAAATCACTCCTCATATATGCCGTCACACATACTGTTCAAACATGATCAAAGCTGGTGTGAATCCTAAAGTTGTTCAATATTTAATGGGACATTCTTCGAGTGAGATTACATTGAATATATATACACATATTCATTTAGAAGATGTAATAGAAGAACTTGAGGGAGTTGAATGTATCTAAAATCCATGGGCACAAACTTTAAAATTTTAGTGCCTATTTTGTGCCCATTACATGGTATGATATGCAAGAGTATGCAAGGTTAATACAAATTTGGGAAAATTTAGAGAATGATGAAATAACCTATATTTATAGGCATAACCTGATATAATCTGGTATAAGGAGGTTTAATTTGAATATGAAGAAAATTATGTTTATTTGCTGTGGGAGCCTTTGGCGTAGTAAAAAATAAAACCTTTATATAAAGTGGTAATTAGAAATTTATAAAATGATTGTGTGCCTGTTTTGTGCCCATTACATGGTATGATATGCAAGAGTATGCAAGGTTAATACAAATTTGAGGGAACTTAGCGAATGATGAAATAACCTATATTTATAGGCATAATCTGATATAATCTGGTATAAGGAGATTTAATTTGAATATGAAGAAAATTATGTTTATCTGTCACGGTAACATATGTAGAAGTGTTAGTGCTGAGTACATTATGAAAGATTTGGCAAAGAAAAATGGGGTAGAACTATATGTCTCTAGTGCAGCTACAAGTTGTGAAGAAATTGGTAATGATATCTATCCTCCGGCTAAGCGTAAACTAAAAGAAAAGGGGATTCCATTTTCTAGACATTATGCAAGACAAGCTACAATGAGTGATTATTTGTCGTATGATTATTTAATTTGTATGGATGAAAATAATATGCGTAATCTAAATCGTATGTTCAATAATGATCCAGATCACAAAATCTATAAATTATTATCAAGAGATGTTTCAGATCCTTGGTACAGTAATGATTTTGAAACTGCTTATAGTGATATTTATGAAGGCTGTAAAGCTTGGTTAGAGAGGTTATCATGAAACAGAATCTACATACACACTCTATCTTTTGTGATGGAAAAGATACGATTGAAGAAATGACTTTAGAAGCCATCTCAAAAGGCTTTGACATTCTTGGCTTTTCAGGTCATGGACATTTGGACGTGGATACAAGTTCCATGCGAGATACTTTAGGATATATTTCAGAGGTTGAGAGAATTAAATTGAAATATTCTTCATCTATTCAAATTCATTTAGGGATTGAAGAAGATATGTTAGGAAGAATAGCTGAAAAAGCTCCATTTGAATATGTGATTGGAAGTAAACACTTTTTAGGTGAAGTATCCGTGGATTATTCAAAGCCTGTATTTGATTCTTTATTTGAATCCTATTCTGGTGATTATAAAAAGATGTGTAAAGACTACTATTCAGATTTATCGAATATGTATGATTGGCAAGAAGTGGATATCATTGGACATTTGGATTTGATTACCAAATATAATGAGGACGAGTCTTATTTTCAATTTAATGATAAAGACTATATGAACATTGTTTGCGACTGCATTGACCGATTGTTGATCAACGACAAGATTTTTGAAGTGAATACCGGAGCTATCGCTAGAGGCTATCGTAAAACACCATATCCATCTAAGAATATATTGGAATATTTATACGCAAAGAATGCGCGTATTTGTCTAAACAGTGATTGTCATGATAAGAACTATTTGGATTGTGCTTTTGAATCCAGTTTAGATTTGATTCAATCTTGCGGATTTAAAGAACTGCAAATATTAACCAATGATGGTTTTGTACCAGTGAAAATTAAATAGAGTAAACGGTGAAGGTGTTCTTGTGATAATCAATTAGACCTTCACTTTTCATTTTAGAAAGCTCTTTTGATAAGGCACTTCGTTCTACGTTTAAATAGTCAGCCATCTGTTGACGATCAAACGGAATCTTAAAGGTAGAATTTTGTGTTTCTAGTTTCATAAACGATAAGTATGACAACACTTTATTGCGAATGGTTTTGTTGGAAATATGGAATATGTGTTGTGATAACATCTTGTTTTTATTTGAAAGTATTTGAATCATTTGATTTTTTAATTCTGGGGATTTTTCTAAGGTTTGAACATCTAAAAATTGAATTGTACAATCCTCAACCGCTCTAACATATACATACATAGGTGTTTTGGTTAGGACATAGCTTTCCGCAAACATTTGATTGGGACCTATATGTGACAATAGGGAAACATTGCCTAAAAAGTCTACAGTTTCTATGACAACACTTCCTTCTTTGACAATGCCAATGGCTTGAGGAATATCTTCCATATGATAAATAATTTCATTTTTCTTGTATTTTTTTAATTGTAAATCCATAAATGTCTCCCTTTCGTGGTTTAAACAACATAAATTGATTGTATTATACACTAAAATAAGGTCATAAGAAATGAGGATGATTCTATGTTAAGAAAAATAATTCAAATTGATGAAGATAAATGTACAGGATGCGGTATCTGTGTGGATGCCTGTCATGAAGGAGCCATTGGCTTAGTGAACGGAAAAGCGAAATTAATGCGTGATGATTATTGTGACGGACTAGGGGATTGTTTGCCTACATGTCCTACGGGCGCTATTTCATTTATTGAAAAAGATACTTTAGCTTATGATGAAGAGGCTGTAAAAAAGAATATGGAACAACGCATGAAAGATGCAGGTACTATGCATACAGGCTGTCCAGGCTCTATGATGCATACACTAAATCCAATCGCTACTCCATCTATCGATGTATCTAGTCAATTAACATCTTGGCCAGTACAAATTAAGTTAGCACCAATCAACGCACCATTCTTTCAACATGCCAAACTATTGATAGCTGCGGATTGTACAGCGTATGCCTATGCCAATTTCCATCAGGAATTTATGAGAAACAAAGTGACTTTAATTGGATGTCCAAAACTAGATGGTGTGGATTATTCAGAAAAGCTTTGCGATATCATTCGTATGAATTCCATTGAAAGTGTAACCATTGTTCGTATGGAAGTACCTTGTTGTGGTGGTCTTGAAAATGCGGTTAAGAAAGCTTTGCAGGGAAGTAAAAAGTTCATTCCTTGGCAAGTCGTCACAATTTCAATGGATGGAAAAATCTTAGATTAAACTAAATAAAGTGCATTTATCGTGTCAGATATTGCACTTTTTTCATTTTCTGACACGATAAACGTTGTTTGCTCTTGTTTATTTTGATAAAATTTAATCAGAGGTAGGACACATGAATTTATACAAACGAGAAAAATATTTAAAAAAAATCCGACCATTTTATTCAGAAGAAGATCTTATTAAAGTGATTACAGGAGTAAGGCGTTGTGGTAAAAGCAGTCTTATGGAAACTATATGCGATGAATTGAAACAAACAATGGATGTGAAAGATGAACAAATTATTTATATTGATTTGGATAGTCGTAAAAATCGCAACATTAAAACGGCAGATGCTTTAGAAGCGTTGATTGATAGTCAGACAACATCGCAGGAAAAGATATATTTATTTATTGATGAAATTCAGAATGTGGATTCTTTTGAAGAAGTAATTAATGGATATAGAACGGATGGTGGATATTCCATTTTTATTACGGGTTCCAATTCGTATTTGTTGAGTGGCGAATTATCTACCAAGTTAACAGGAAGATATATTGAATTCGAACTATATACTCTATCTTTTGATGAATATTTAGAAATGAAAAAATTTTATAATAAAGATATTAATCCCAATACGATTGTAGAATTAAACAACTACATTCTTGAAGGTGGCTTTCCTCGGACTGTGCAATTTGATGATTTGCAGGTCAAAAGAACTTATACAGAAAGTGTTGTAAGAGAGATTTTTGAAAAAGATATTCGCAAAAGAGTAAAAATTAAAAATAGAGAAGCCTTTGAATCCGTAGAACATTTTATTATCAATAATTTTGGTGCTACTACAAGTATAAGTGGACTTCAAGAATCATTAGAAAAAAATGGGATGAAAATCTCAAGAGCTACACTATCTAATTATATTAAGATATTAGTAGATGCGAAAATATTGTATGAATGCAGTCGCTTCGATATGAAATCAAAAAAATCTTTATCAGGAGAAAAGAAATATTATGTATCGGATTTAAGTTTCTTTTTTTCATTGAATACAGATAATAAAATTAATTATGGACCTGTACTTGAAAATATTGTTTATTTTTATGCGAAAAGCCATGACTATTCAATAAGTGTGGGAAGAATTGGAAAATTAGAATGTGACTTCATATTAAGAGATCATAAAATGGATTATGCGTATGTTCAAGTTGCGTATACGATCGCATTGAGTAAAAAAACAGAGGATAGAGAATATAAGTCATTAGAATCCATTAGGGATAATTATCCAAAATATGTAATGACTACAGATTATTTACTTCAAAATAGAAATGGAATTAAACATGTAAATCTAATTGATTTCATTATCTCGAATTCAAAATTTTAGATTAAAAAGTGCAGTTAACGTTATAGATACTGCACTTTTATCATTTTCTGACACGTTAAATAAAAAAAGTATCACCGTAGCGATACTTTAATGATTATTCCTTAGTAATTTCTTTGTAGCTAGCTAGACCATAAGCACTATCTGCTTGTGTACCTGCATTGACAATAGCTTGTTCCATAGCTTTGACAGCCATGATTCCAACTAAATCTTGTTCAGCAGGCACTTTATTGGATGTCATCGCAAAAATTGTATCTCCATCACTTGAAGTGTGGACTGGACGAATACATCTTGCATACCCATTATGTGCCATGCTTGCGATCTTATTCATTTGCGCTTTATTTAAATCCGCATTTGTGATGATACAACCAATCGTTGTATTCATACCACAAGAATTGATCATCTTTTCAGCCGCCTTTAAGATTTCATCTTCACTAAACAATCTTGTGTTTGTGTTTCGATCATAAATACCTGCGATTGGTTTGTCTGAATTTGGATAGAAAATATCACCACACGCATTTACTGCAACAATAGCTCCTACTTTTAATGGACCAATTTGTAGAGCTGAGAATCCTAACCCTGCTTTCATCGCATATTGAGGACCAAAGAATTTACCAACACTTGCACCTGTTCCAGCGCCGACATTTCCTTGTTTTGGATCATTCTTTTCCGCTTCAATACAAGCATCATACCCCATTTGTTTATTTGGATATGCCTTAGAATTACCTACACCACAATCAAATAGACAAGCTTCACATACGATTGGAATATAGATGTTTTTCATGTCAAAACCAATTTCGTGCTCACTCAAATACTGCATAACACCACTGCTTGATTCTAGACCAAAAGCACTACCACCCGATAGAGTGACCGCGTGGATTTTTTGAACCATGTTTTTAGGATTTAATAAATCCGTTTCACGAGTGGCAGGACCACCACCACGTACATCTACACCAGCTGTAGCTCCTTCTTTACATAAGATGACGGTACAGCCAGTCGCATTTTCTGTATCTTGTGCACTACCAATTTGAAATCCTTCGATTTCATTGATTTGAATTGTCTTCATTTTTGATCTCCTTTAATTCATATAAATCATTTCTACGTACCTTCCAATAAGGCATTCTTTTCCTTACTTTTTCAATGTCGTTTAAATCAATGTCTACAACTTTATATGTTTCTTCTTCGCCCAACTCCACTACAACATTGCCAAAACCATCCACAAGAATGGAGTGCCCACCAGCCGTATAGTTTTTATATGTATATTTAGCCGGTGCTACTCCACACAAAAAGATTTCATTTTCTAAGGCACGTGTTTGAATAAATAGCTTCCAATGTTTCTTTGTAGCCTGCTCATTAAAGGAGGCTGGACAAAATAGAATTTGTGCTCCATTTTGCGATAGAACTCTGGATACTTCTGGAAAGCGAATGTCGTAACATAATAAAATGCCACATTTTCCCCATGGCGTATCAAAACATTGTAGGTGATTTCCTGGTACAAACACTTCATTTTCACAATAATCTTGTTTGTTGTGGAATTCAAAAAGATGTGTTTTATCATACGAACAAACAATGTTGCCATCGCTATTTAATATGTAACAACGATTGTATTTATTTGCACAAATGGAACCAGCTACAATCCATATCTTATGAGATCTAGCTAAGTTTTTTAAAGCCATCAAACTTTCATCGTGACGCAAATAAGCTGTCTTTAATGCATCATTATGATATGGACAGTTCCACATTTCGGGTAAAACTAAAATATCACATTCTGGAATATGTTTTAGTTTCGCTATATTTTGTTGATTATCCATTGAAACAGACATTTGGTACATACAGATCTTCATATAGATTATGATAGGCGAAAAACGACTTCTTTTCAAGCTGTGCAATGACTAACAAGTGTTTATTTACTCTCCTTCTGAAATCGTTTACAATCATCTTAGGAGGTTTTGTATCATGTATAAAATTATAGAAGTGAAACAAAGCGTATTTGAAGATAATAATAAAGATGCGAACAAATTAAGACAAGAATGCAAAGACAAGGGTGTATTCTTATTAAACGTTATGTCAAGTCCAGGCGCAGGAAAGACAACAACTCTATCTAGAACGTTAGAAAAATTAAAAGATACATTGCGAATTGGCATAATGGAAGCGGATATCGATAGTGATGTGGATGCCAAAACCATCAGTGAATATGGTGTACGTACGATTCAGTTACATACAGGTGGTATGTGTCATTTAGATGCGGATATGACTCGTCAAGGCTTACATGAAATGGGAATGGAAGATTTAGATTTGGCTATACTTGAAAATGTAGGAAATTTGGTTTGCCCTGCTGAATTTGATACGGGATCCACTAAAAATGTGGCTATTCTAAGCGTTCCAGAAGGGGATGATAAACCTTTGAAATATCCATTGATGTTTCAAGTTTGTGATGTGGTTCTCATCAATAAAATGGACGTATTGCCATACTTTGATTTTGATGTAGAAAAATGTAAAAAGAATATTCTGTACCGAAACCCAAATGCGAAAATTTTTGAAGTGTGCGCAAAAACGGGTGAGGGAATTGAAGATTGGTGTAATTGGCTTGAAAATGAAGTAAAAGCCTGGAAGGAATAATATGGCATATCGAGATAATATTGATAAACTGGCAAGGCGTATCACAGATCGTATTCCGGCAAAAGTGAAGAAGTTATCGGAAACAGATCCTGAATATGAGTGTTTAAATGAAATATTAAATGATGAACAATGCGATTTATGTTTGTGCTTTGAAGTGCGCAAACCACTTTCTTTTGAAGAAGTAGTGAAAAGAAGTGGATGGCCAGCAGGAAGAGTGAATCGTGTATTAAATGAAGTGTGCGATATCGGAATGATTGAATACAACTGGGAAAATGTGGATCATCATAAACAGTTTGTGCTTCCTCAATTTGTTCCTGGAGCTGCTGAATTTATGGTCATGAATAAAAATCTTGTAGAAGAACATCCAATTGTTGCGGATTTCTTTGAAAAGATGACGCGTTTACCACTTGAAAAAGTAACGCCAATGGTTCCACCTGGAGGAGCAGGCATTGGTATGCATGTCATTCCTGTAGAAAAGGCGATTCATGCAAATCAGCAAGCGGTAAGCGTAGAAAAGATCTCGCATTGGCTGAATAAATACGACAAGTACGCACTTTCTCCATGTTCATGTAGAAGACAACAACGTGTTAGAGGCGAAGGAACAGGCGATGTAGAAGCCGATGTTTGTATTGCGGTAGGTGATATGGCAGATTATGTTGTACAGACAAACAAGGGAGGTCATTATTGTACGTATGAAGAAGTTATCGAGACTTTAGAGCGTTGTGAAAGAAAAGGATATGTACATCAGATTACGAATATTGATGGAGAAGATAAGATTTTTGCGATTTGTAACTGCGCACATGGTGTATGTAACGCATTAAGAACGAGTCAATTGTTCAATACGCCAAATATGTCGGCCAGTGCTTATAGAGCGCATGTGGATAGTGAAAAGTGTGTGGCTTGTGGAAAGTGTGTGGAAATTTGTCCGGTTGGAGCGGCAAAATTGGGACAAAAATTATGTACAAAATCAGGTCCAGTGTCCTATCCTAAACAAGAACTTCCGGATGCAGTAAAGTGGGGGCCTGAAAAGTGGAATTGGAATTTTAGAGATACAGCTAAAATAAATTGTTATGAAACCGGTACATCTCCTTGTAAGAGTGCATGTCCTGCCCATTTACCAGTACAAGGCTATATTAAGATGGCTAAAGAAGGCCGTTATATGGATGCATTAAAGTTGATCAAAGACTTTAATCCATTCCCAGCTGTTTGTGGAGCTATATGTAATAGAAGGTGTGAACAACAATGTACGCGTGGATTGATTGATGAGCCTTTAGCTATTGATGAAATCAAGAAGTTTATTGCCGAACAAGAACTTCATGAAGATAAACGTTATATACCATTATGTGAAAATGTAGAAGGCAAATTCTTCACAAATAAGATGGCCATTATTGGTGCGGGTCCTGCGGGTATGAGTGCAGCTTATTATTTAAGAATAATGGGCTATCCAGTCACAATATTTGAAAAGGAAGAAAAACCAGGCGGTATGTTGGTATATGGTATTCCATCTTTTCGTTTAGAAAAGTCTGTGATTGAAGCTGAAATTGAAGTGTTAAAAGCTATGGGCATTGAATTTAAGTGTGGCATAGAAGTAGGTAAAGATATTTCTTTGGATGATTTAAGAAAAGAAGGATATGAAGCATTCTATGTGGCCATTGGTGCTCAAGGATCTAGAAAATTAAATATTCCAGGTGAAGAAAATAAAATGGTTGAATCTGGAATTGATTTCTTGCGTAAAGTCAATAAAACAGAAGATCCAAATTTAATTTCTGGAGATGTGGTTGTTGTTGGTGGCGGAAATGTGGCGATAGATGTAGCTCGTGCGGCTTTAAGAAGTGGAGCACAAAAGGTACATTTATGTTCTTTAGAACAAGAATGCGAAATGCCGGCAAGTCCTGAAGAAGTATCAGAAGCTAAAGAAGAGGGTATTTTGCTTCATTGTGGCTGGGGTCCAAAGGAAATCTTAGAAGATTCCATTGTGTTTAAGCAATGTGTTAGTGTAAAAGATGAAACTGGAAGATTCAATCCAAGCTATGATGAAAATGTTTTGGAAACTATGCAGTGTAGTCATATATTCCTTTCGATTGGACAGAGTATCATTCCAATTCAAGGATTTGATGTAGAAGTCAATCCAAATGGAACAATCAAAGCCGATGGTACAACCCTTCAAACTTCAATTGAAG
Organism: Eubacterium sp. TM05-53; assembly: GCF_003436425.1. Classification (GTDB taxonomy): domain Bacteria; phylum Bacillota_I; class Bacilli_A; order Erysipelotrichales; family Erysipelotrichaceae; genus Holdemanella. The sequence goes on along the minus strand of NZ_QSPK01000042.1, from coordinate 9,807 downwards.
ATGTATTTGCGGGTGGTGATGTGTATACAGGTCCAAAATTTGCGATTGATGCGATTAGCCATGGTAAAGAAGCAGCAGAATCGATGCATCGATTTGTGCATAAGGGTCATTCTTTGACAATTGGTAGAGACTTACATTTATTTAATGAATTCGATAAGAATAACACATTAATTGATATTGATTTTGATCATGCCAAACGACAGATTCCTGGTATTAAAAAAGGTTTAGGTGAAAAATCATTTAGAGACTTGCGTTCAACATTTACAGAGGAACAAGTTAAGATTGAAGCCAATCGATGTCTAGGATGTGGTGCAAGTATTGTGGATACAAATAAATGCATAGGTTGTGGTTTGTGTACGACAAAATGTGAATTTGATGCGATCCACTTAACACGTGATATCAAGGATGGTGCAAGAATGGTGAAGGCCGAAGATAAGATGAAGGCAATCTTACCATATGCGGCTAAACGCCAGATCAAGATCATTCGTAATAAGAAGAAATAGTATGCATGAATTAGGAATTGTTGTACATATTTCAAAAACATTAAAAGAACTTGCCCAAGAAAACAATATTACAGATATTCGTAGAGTAACTTTACAAATTGGAAAAGTAAGTGGAATCGTTCCTGAGTATTTAGTGGATTGTTGGAAATACTATAAGAAAAAGGTTCCTTTAATCGAAAACTCAACATTAGAATATGAGTGGATTGAAGCCATTACGATTTGTAACGAATGTGAAAAAACGTATGATACGATCCAATATGGAAGAGAGTGTCCATATTGTAAGAGTGAGCATACGGTTCTACTACAAGGGAATGAGTGTCTCATTAAGGAGATTGAGGCTGAATAAGTCTCTAAAAGGCGTTTTTTTTGATTTTTATTAGAAAAAGCGTCTTTTTTTACGTATAAGAGTATGTAGGAAATGCCTACTAGAAATGAGGTGCTCATGCGTAGCGCAAATTTATTAAATGATTTCGCCTTTAAGTATGTCTTTGGCGAAGATTGTAAAGAGGCGAATGATGCCTTAAAATCATTACTCACTGTATTTTTAGAAAGGAAGGTGAATAGTGTTGTTGTAAAGAATTCAGAAATGGTAAAAGACTATAGTAAAATGAAGAGTCCACGATTAGATTTATTAGTCGAATTTGATGATCAAATAACGGTAGATTTAGAAATGCAGTTAAGACAAACTAAAGATAATATGATGAATCGCTTTCCTTATTATTCGGCTAGGCTTCATGGTTCACAAGACATGGAAGGAAAAAGTTACAGTCAATTAAAAGAAACCATTGTCATGGTATTCTTTAATGTGAATATTGTTGAAAATGACAATATATGTAATACATTCAGATTGAAATGTGATGGTGATTTACCTCTAGTAAAAGAAGAAAAAGAAGATCGTATGAAGTTACGTACAATAGAAATGCCAAAAGTAGATTTAAATAAGCCACTTGAAGACATGAATGAACAGGAGAAAATGATTTATTACTTTTTGAATTGCCACAAAGGAATGGATGATAGTAAAATTAAGGTAATGATAGAAAATGATGAGGTGATTCAAATGTTAGAGAAGCGTGTAGAAACTATATCGGATGATCGTTGGAAGAAAATAATAGAAGATTTTCAAAAACTACATGAAAATGAAGAACGAATTGAACTACAGCTTGAACTTGAAGAAGCTCAAAGACAGATGAAAGAGGCTCGTAAAGACAAAGAAGAAGCAAGAAAGGCAATACTAGAAGCTGATAAGAAAGTGGAACAGATGGTTCTTGACGTACTCTCATCATTAAAATGATGAGATTCTCTTTCTCACAATGCGAGAAATGAAGCGTCGCAAAGCTTTCAGCATGATTCTAGACCTTGCATATAGTCTTTGCATAGCTCTTGTTTTTCGAGCATTTCCAATCCATATGGACTGTACTCTGTATACTCATACTCCATCCAGCAGGGCTTACGCCTTAGACCTGACTGGATGAGGGATTCTTTAAGCTAGAATCCAAAGCAGTGTTTCATTGTGTGTCCACATTTTTTCTTATTTGAAATCAGTGTTTCCTGCATCTTGACAAAGTGTGGAAAGTCAAGATGACAGGTTTCAAAATCAGGGGCAGTCAATGTATCGTCCGTATGACAAATTAAAAAAGT
>NZ_QSPK01000042.1:0-7656 GCF_003436425.1 Eubacterium sp. TM05-53 | reverse complement strand
TAGAATACAAATCTCTTTGTACTTTATGTCCTTCAATCGTTTTAAATCTTTCACTTAAAGTAGGCTTGATGTATTCTCCTGTATCATGGTGAAGTTGAGAAGCACGATATTGATGAATATCGATTTCGTAGTATGGAATTCCATACTGTGTTGCTTTTGTTTTTAAGTCTGCCTGCATAAGACCTGGAGAACGGTTCTTGATGGAATGTCCATAACGCTTTTTGCGTTTGTATTTGTGTACCATCTTTGTAGAGCCGTCTTTTTGTTTAACGGATACAGCTTCATCCTGTTGTTCAGTCTTCTTTGATTTCTTCTGCAGAGCTTTAAAGTTCATTGGTTCCAAAATGAATTCGCTAGTATTTTGAACAACTCTATTGATAAAGGTATGGTGTGAAGTCTTGATATAGGCAGACTGCTTTCGATAGAGCACGCGTATCTGCCGTTTCAGACGTCTGCACCTTCTCGTTGTCTTCCACTTGTGCTTTCCCTTTTTGACTGTACCATTTGTGTTATAGTTTTCTGGATTATGTTTTCGCATAGAGGCATCCACCAGATTTTGCTTGTGGCGGATTTCCTTTTCATATCCAGCTGATTCTGGAGACAGTTCTTCCAGATGGACCTCGTTATTTGAGACTGTCGCAATCGTAGAGGTCCCAAAGTCTACACCTGTACGATGTACGCCATCTTTTGACAGCTCAATTCGTTTTGGCGCATCGCCTCGAAGTGTGATCACTACATAATATTTGAATCCACTGTTGAATTCGATTCTTTTTAAAAATGAATAAACAACATCTTCTTTCAAATCGACAGATGAAATGATGTTCTGAATATATTCATTCTTTGGGACACGAACTTTGTAGTAATGTTTCATAAAACAGATGGTATCCCATCTTGAAAGACGTACTCCTGTTGCAGCACATTTTTGTTTGATACAATCGAAACTATTATATCTTCGATAATGAAGATGATACCCATCCTCAAATAGAACCTTTTCTACTCCTTTATATACAGCTTCTGCTTCTGCCTGTGCCTGATGAGAGTTGATGTAGTTCTTGAATTTCTTTTGTTCTTTGGATACGAACTTACACAAAGAAGTCTTCGTGAAATTATACTCTTTTTGTTTCATACACATGATATTTGACAATTCTTTTTTCTTCTTCTTTTCAGAAGCTGACAGTTCAAAACCTTTCTTTTTAGAAAACTCAGCTTCTCCATAAGCTTTGCGTGCACCCATATATTCTTTATCATGAAATAAAGCATTCAATCGATTTGTAGCATATCGAACCAACTGATTATGCATCTGATTTGCATAGAAAAAAGACTTCGACAAAAACTGTTTTTCAGATTCATTTAGTTCCAATTGAAAACGTACTGTATACATACCGAAGTCTCCTTTTTTTACGATGTATTCTACGTATATATCATGATTCCCAAATAGAAACTGTTGAAAAACTGTTACATACGTCATTCATCTCACGACTAAAGTCACGAGCGTTCTGACTTTAACAGTAAAATGCATGAATCTGGATTGGGTCTTGAACAAATTTCCGCATATTGTTCACTAAGTGTGGATGAAATTGAATTGATGATAAAATCGTAAAATTTCTTATTGCAATTAAAAAAATGTTTGTTTATAATAGAGCCATCCTTTGTAAAGGCAATGAAAAGAAGAAGTAGTCGTGGATGCTGCTGATAGTGAGTTCCTGATGGTGGAAATGGAACAGTAAGCACAGGGTGAACGTGTCTTAGAGCTAAGCTTTCGAAGATTGAGGAAGCTTCGGATACTCCCGTTATGAGTTAAGGGCTTGTACGTTTGTGCAGGAAATAAGGTGGTACCGCGATTTTATAGTCGTCCTTGTATATTCAAGGACGGCTTTTTTTATTAGAAAGGGAATGGTAGATATGAAAAAAGGATTTAAATTAATTTCGGCATTTTTAGTAAGTTTTATGATCATGATGTCTAGTGTTATGCCTGCATTTGCCGATGAAACAGACACATCAACAACAGGCGATTTATTAGACAAGATTCAAGAAAGAGGAGAATTGATTGTAGGTACATCTCCTGATTTTCCACCTAATGAATTTATTGACTCCACAAAAACAGGACAAGCTCAATATGTAGGTTCTGATATTGAATTGGCAAAATATATTGCAAAAAAGATGGGTGTTAAACTTACAATTAAAGCCTCAAGTTTTGATACAGTTTTGGCAAACCTTCAAACAGAAGAAATTGACTTAGCTATCACTGGATTGGCTTATACACCAGCTCGTGCTCAACAGATGGAAATGTCTATTGGATACAACATTAATGAAGATACGGGTGGACAGGCTGTTATCATTTCCAAAAAAGATGAAGAAAAATATAAAAAATTAACAGATTTAACTGGCTTAAAGGTGGCTGTTCAACAAGGATCGATCCAGCAACAATATACAGAAGATCAAATTCCAGACGCAAAACTACAATCGATTTCGACAATTGATGATGGTGTTGCTCTATTAAAGAATGGTACTGTACAAGCTGTCGCATGTTCTGAAGGTACGGCGGATGAATATATTGAAAAGAACTCTGAATTAGCTAAGTTAGATGAATTATTCAATATTGATCAAGATTATGCAGGTAACCGTGTTGGTGCTCCATTAGGTGAAAAAAGATTGATGGATGAAGTCAATAAAATCTTAAAGGAAGTCAACAAAAAAGGTTTATATGAAGAGTGGTATAAAGTTGCAAAGAAACAAAGTAGCGAACAATTCACATTGACTGCGACTGGATTCTTTGGAACATGTGTTCAAATTGTTCAATATTGCTGGCCACAATTATTAAAAGGTTTAGGAATTACTTTAGGACTTGCAGCAATTACTGTAATCTTTGGTACAATTATTGGTGGACTATTTGCCCTAGTAAAATTATCAAAGAATAAAATCGTACAAGTGATTGCCGGTGTATATGTAGAATTGATTCGTGGAACACCACTATTACTACAATTATGGTTATTTATTAATATCTTCTCATATTTGACAAATGGAAATATGCCAATGATCGTCAGTGTTATCATTGCGTTGATTATCAACTCAAGTGCATATGTGGCAGAAATTATCCGTTCAGGTATTCAGTCAGTGGATAAAGGTCAAAGAGAAGCTGCTAAATCATTGGGTATGTCAAACGTACATATGATGACTAAGATCATTATTCCTCAAGCTATCAAGAACATTCTACCTGCTTTAGGTAATGAATTCGTTATGATGATCAAGGAAACATCTTTGGCAAGTACATTCTATATTGGAGAATTAATGACTGTTAACAGTGTTATTAAATCGGCTACTTATAAATCTATTGAACCATTAGTAATTGTTGGTTTGATCTACTTTATTGTTACATATTCATTATCAAAATTAATTAAATACATGGAAGGGAAGTTGAGTGTCAGTGACTAAGGAATTAATTGTTGTAAAAGACTTACATAAAAATTTTGGAGATCTTGAAGTATTAAAAGGAATTGATCAAACAATCCATCAAGGAGAAGTTGTTAGTATTATTGGACCTAGTGGTTCAGGAAAATCTACTTTCTTACGTTGTCTAAACTTATTAGAAAAACCATCTAGTGGACAAATTATTTTTGAAGGTGTGGATATCGCAGCTGAAAACGTAGATATTGATACACACCGTAAAAAAATTGGAATGATCTTCCAGCACTTTAATGTATTCCCACACTTAACAGTTTTAGAAAATATTACCATCACACCAATTCTAGAACTTAAAACACCAAAGGCTCAAGCTGAAAAAGAAGCTATCGAATTGCTTAAAAAAGTAGGCTTGGAAGATAAGAAGGATGAATATCCAAGAAAATTATCTGGTGGACAAAAACAGCGTCTAGCTATTGTTCGTGCTCTAGCTATGCATCCAGATGTAATTTTATGCGATGAACCAACAAGTGCATTAGATCCAGAAATGGTAAAAGGTGTACTAGAAGTCATTAAAGAATTGGCGGATCAAGGAATGACAATTGTGATCGTAACACACGAAATGGGATTTGCCCGTGAAACAAGTGATCGCGTATTATTTATGGATGAAGGTATTATTCAAGAACAAGGAACTCCAGAAGATATCTTTGAACATCCACAAAATCCAAGAACCATCAAATTTTTATCGCAAGTACTATAAGCTTGGGCACATGCTCAAGCTTTTCTTATGGTATAATTTAATAAATTGGAGGAAATTGATATGAATTCAGAATGGTCATTAGACGTATTGTACAAGGGATTTGATGATCCTAAATTTAGTGAAGATTTAACATCTTTTGAAAAGAAGGCAAAAGAATTAGATGAACTATCAAAGACTTTAAGTCATGAAAATGAGAAGGAAGATCTTCTTAAAATTGTTAAAGTATTAGAAGAGTTTGAATTATTAGAAAAACATTTGAGTTGCTTTGGATCTTTGAGTCAATCCACAAATACGGCGAATGCGAAAGCGGCAGCAGCTATTGATAAAGTAGCTACAATCGCAAGTACAGCCAGTAAGGCTATGGCTGTGTTCTCTCGCTATATTGCGGATATGAAAGATTTAAACAGCTATTTAGATTGTCCAGAACTTTGTGAATATAAATATTTTTTAAATGATATTCATGAAAGTGGAAAATACTTATTAAGTGAAGACGTTGAAGAAGCACTAGCTAAAATAAATATTTCTGCAGGTTCAGCTTGGGAGAAGCAACAAAGCTTACTTACAAGTTCATTGGAAGTAGAATATGATGGTAAAAAGTTACCTTTGGCATCGGTTCGTAATCTAGCTTATGATGCTGATAAAGAAGTTCGTAAAGCTGCTTATGAAGCTGAAATTAAAAGCTATGCACCGATTGCGGATGCCGTTAGCTTTTCTTTAAATAACATTAAACTACAGGTTATTACTGAAGCTAAAATGCGAGGCTATGAAAGCCCAATGGATATGACACTACACCAGTCTCATGTATCCCAAAAAACATTAGATGCACTTTTAAGTGCTATGCAGAAATACTTGCCAGTATTCCATAAGTATTTGAAAAGAAAAGCTGAAATGCTTGGATATGAAAATGGTCTTCCTTGGTATGAATTGTTTGCGCCAATTGGAAAATCAGCTACGACAAGTTTTACTCCAGAAACCACAAAAGAATATTTGGTCAATCATTTCAGACCGTTCTCTGATGACTTGGCCGATATGATGGAAGAAGCTTTTGACAATAACTGGATTGATTTTTATCCACATAAAGGAAAAGTTGGTGGTGCTTTCTGCTGCAATATGCCATTTGTGAAACAATCACGCGTATTAACAAACTTTGATGGAGGACTTGGAGACGTAGTTACTTTGGCTCATGAACTTGGACATGCATATCATGGATTAAATATTGAAAGTCATAGACCATTAAACTGGGAATATTCTATGCCGGTAGCAGAAACGGCAAGTACATTCAATGAAAATATCATTATGAATGCAGTGATTGATGAAACTGAAGATAAAGAAGTTAAACTAGGTTTAATTGAAAATCAGCTTCAAGATCTATGTCAAATTATCTGTGATATTTACTCTCGCTACTTATTTGAAAAAGCTGTATTTGACAGAAGAAGTGATGAATTCTTATTCAAGGATCAGTTGAATGAAATTATGTTGGACGCACAAAAACAAGCTTATGGTGATGGACTGGATCCAACTTGTCTACATCCATATATGTGGGTTTGTAAATCACACTACTATTCTTCAGATCTAAGTTATTATAACTGGCCATATGCCTTTGGTGGATTGTTTGCGCGAGGCTTAGTTGTGAAATATCAAGAAATGGGTAAAGAAAAATTTGTTCCTAAATATAAAGAGATGTTACACACAACAACCATTGCTTCTGTAGAAGATACAGCTAAAGTATTGGGTATTGATTTAACGGATGAAGCATTCTGGATTTCTGCGTTAGAAACTGCAAAATCAAGAATTGAAGAATTTATCGAATTATCGAAATAATTGCTTGGAAACAAGCAATTTTTTTCTGCAAAAGTTCACAAATGATGATATAATCTATTGCGTTCGAAATTTTTTCTGGGGGAGATTTAATGAGTACAGAGATGTTGATGAAAAATAGAGAACGTTTTATTAAAAACGTAAACAGTAATGAGAATGGTGCAGCCGCCCTTTCTTTAAGATTATTTTGTTACGCTAGATTTATGGCTGTAAAAAACCCGTATGCGCAAACGCATGACTGGATATATGAAAACGAATTGACAAGTGCCCAAGCCAATCAATACGTATTCCGTTTGTTGGATGGAAGCGCAGAGAGACCATCTATGGATTTGTTGATTCGTAAATTAAAAAGTGTTCGTTTGGTTCGTGATAGTGAAATGAATGGTAGAAAAATTTATGTCATTAAGTTCACGGATATCGAAATGGAAGAATTGATGAACAAGAGCATTATTGATAAGCCAAGCGAAAAGTTATTAAAAGAAAAGAAGTCTTCTGTAAAGAAAGAAAGAGAAGAAGTAGTAAATTCATCTTGGAAGGACATCTTTTTGAAAAACAGTAAAGGTGAGAACTTACAGATGTTACGTTTCTGGTTCTATATTCAGTATAATGCTGAAAAGAATGGCAAGAAATATGTTTCTAGAAGCCTAGCGTTAAGTGAAAGTGCGATTGAATATGTGTATAGGGGTATTCCTAAAAGAATGGAAGTTTTGCAGGATTTATTTGCACAAATGAAACAGATGAAGCTGGTTAAAGAAGATGTGGTTAAAAACGAAATCGTAGTTCGTCCAGCCAAATTAGAAGGCTTAGAAATTAAGGATTATATTAAGGATAAGCCAGTTGATTTAATGAGCTTTAATTACACGAATGTATAAGAAAACGACGAGATTTAGTTCTCGTCATTTTTATATATTTTATAATTGTTCTTTCCAGTACGTTTTGTCTGGTACAAGGCTTGATCGGCATGGCGATACAATTCCATGAATGTTGTTCCGTCTTTAGGTGCAAAGGCAATTCCAATGCTGATGGATAATTTGAAATCTTTTAATTCTTCAATCTTTAATTCATTGACTTTTTGAAGTAAAGACTGAATTCTAGATTCAGTAATATTTTCATCTTGAATTAGAATAATAAATTCATCTCCTCCAATTCGTCCGACAATATCACTTTGTCTAAAATGATTCTTAAAGAGTAAACCCAAGTTTTCTAAAACTTTATCGCCTACCGCATGACCATAAGTATCATTAACGGATTTAAAGGCATCTACATCTAGAATCAAAAAACAACAATGCTCTTTATTATTTAGTTTTTGTTCAATTAGTTTCTGCGTTGTCTCTTTATTGAAGACAGAAGTTAATGGATCAATTTCAGACAAATGAATCAAATACTTATTTTCTTTTGAGCTTGAATGAGCTAAATAAGCCATAAGACTCAATACAATGAATCCTATAAATGTTGCCAACAACGTTTCGTAATGCGTAATAAATGTGTAAAATTCTTGAGCAACAAGAACTGGAACAATGTAACATATCATCCAATCATTGATTTTTAGTGGGGAATAAGCTAAATATAACGATTCATTTTTTTTGGCTTGTACTTGGATTAAATCTGATTTTTGATTTTTAAAAGGCTTAACTAGCAATTTGGTGACATGTTGATATATTCGACATTAATAGTGTCTA
>NZ_QSPK01000041.1 GCF_003436425.1 Eubacterium sp. TM05-53 | reverse complement strand
ACAATAGTTGGGCTTGCCCCTGCGAAGATAGCTAGCTGCCGGGTCCTTTTTTTATACTTTTATGGACTTTTGTCCGCTTTTTTTTTGCCTTTTTGTGGCGTATAATACCAATATGCATAAAATTTTGAAGTATTGTAAATCAAAACCTATTTATATCATCTTAGCTGTGTTACTCCAATTTTTAACACTGTTCTTTTTAGTGAGCTATTTTAGTCAAAGATTCTTTATTATTTACTATATTTTGATTGGATTTAGTTTATGTGTATGTATGCACATTATCAATCGTGATTCAGATTCGAGCTCAAAGTTATTATGGGTTTTATTGATCATGTCATTCCCAATTTTTGGTGGCGTTGTTTATTTATTACTTGGAAATCGTAAGATTCCAAAGGCATTAATGATCAAAGATAGACAGGCATATTCAGACTATAAAAAATATGCTCTTCAAAACATTGAAATTTTAAGTGATCTTCATGAAGATGACTATGTCTTAGACAAAATGACATCCATGGCATGGACAAATGGATATTTTCCAGTTTATGACAATTGTTCCTTAACCTATTTTCCTTCTGGTGAAGAACAATATCAGGCTTTTATTCAAGAACTAATAAAAGCTGAAGATTTTATCTTTATGGAATTCTTTATTATCAATAAAGGTGTAATGTGGAATACCATTCTACAGATTTTAATGGATAAAGCAGCTATGGGTGTGGATGTTCGTGTTATTTATGATGATATGGGATCCTTGACTTATTTACCTAGAGACTATGCGAAATGGTTAAATGAACGTGGTATTAAAACACATGCCTTTAATCCATTGCGACCTCAACTGGCCATGGCCATGAATAATCGAGATCATAGAAAGATTTTAGTCATTGATGGCAAGGTTGCCTTTACAGGTGGCTGTAACATATCGGATGAATATATCAACACGAAGAAACGTTTTGGACATTGGAAAGATATGGGGTGTATGATCAAAGGAGCTGGTGTAGAAATGTTTACCATTTCCTTTTTACAGATTTGGAACTATCAAGCCAATGAATATACTTCCTATTCTCGTTTTATTCAAAATCGTGAAGTCTTTTCAGCTTTAAAGAATCCTGGTTATATCATTCCATTCTCGGATTCTCCAACGGATGAAAATAACACAAGTTTAAATATGCATTTGAATATGCTTGGATGTTCCAAAGATTATTGTTGGATCACAACACCCTATTTAATTTTGGATGCGGAAATGATTTCATCTCTAAAACTAGCTGTATCGAATGGTGTTGATGTTCGTATTGTGGTTCCTGGAATTCCAGATAAAAAGATGGTATATGAAGTCACAAAGGCCAACTTTGATACGTTGATCAAAGCCGGTGTTAAAATCTATGAGTACACGCCTGGTTTCATTCATGGAAAAGTATGTATCATCGATGATTCGAGTGCTTTAGTCGGCACCGTAAACATGGATTTTAGATCGTATTATCAACATTATGAATGTGGTGTATGGATGCATGAAGTGGATTGTTTGATGGATATTAAAAAGGACTTTGAAGAAATATTCAAAGTCTCACATGAAGTGACATTACAAGAGTGTGTAAACACCAATCCTTTTATTAAAGTGTATCGAAATATATTAAAGGTATTTAGTCCTATTATGTAGGAATAAATACCTTTCTTTTTATTTATGAATCATTTTTTCGGGCTGCACATACAAATCAAATTCTTCACTTGTTAAATAACCCAAATCTAAAATGGCTTCTTTTAAAGTTAAGTTATTCTTGAAAGCATGTTGACTGGCGTGTCCGGCTTTTTCATAGCCAATCACTGGATTTAAACAAGTTACTAACATTAAAGAGTTATGTAAGTTTTTATCCATTGTTTCTTTATTGGCCTTTAATCCATCTAAACAATGAATGGTGAATGAGTAAATCGCATCACTTAATAATTGAATGCTCTGATCCATATTGTAGGCAATCAATGGCATAAAGACATTTAATTCAAAGTTTCCTTGACTAGCTCCAATACCAATTGAGGTATCATTTCCCATAACTTGTACGGCAACCATGGTCAAAGCTTCACATTGTGTTGGATTGACTTTACCTGGCATGATACTTGAGCCAGGTTCATTACTAGGAATATCGATTTCATGAATACCACTTCTTGGACCACTCGCAAGCCATCTTACGTCATTGGCAATCTTCATGCAGTTGGCGGCAAGACCTTTTAAAGCGCCACTTGTATAAACCATCGCATCCTTACTTGTAAGGGCATGGAATTTATTTGGGTCTGGTACAAATGGAAGGTTAGTTTTCTCAGAAATGATTTTTGTGACGACTTCATCAAAACCTTCTGGACAGTTGATTCCTGTACCTACAGCGGTTGCACCACAAGCTAGTTCATACACATATTTTAAGCTATCGATAATTTGAGCTTTACTATGCTCAATCATAGAACGGTATCCACTTAATTCTTGTGAGAAATATAATGGAGTGGCATCTTGAAGATGAGTCCTACCAATTTTAATAATGCCTTCGTTTTCTTCTTCTAGTTTTTTGATTTGATGAATCATTAAATCTAATTGTGGAAGTAGCTCGGCATTGATTTTTTGGGCTACCATGATATGTAACGCAGCTGGGAACGTATCATTTGAACTTTGGGATGCGTTTACCGTATCGTTTGGGTGTAGAATATTTTCCTTTGCGTATTCATTTCCTAACATAGAAATGACTTCATTGGCATTCATATTGGTTTGTGTTCCAGAACCTGTTTGCCAAACATGTAAAGGGAACTGGTCTAAATATTGTCCGTCCTCAATTCTTTGACAGATTTCGACAATGGCTTCACATTGTTTTTCAGTGATTTTATTGAAATGAAGGTTCGCCTTAGCACACGCTTCTTTCAATATCGCAAAACTATGAATCAAAGAGGCAGGCATCAATTCCTGTCCAATCTTAAAATTCTCTAAACTTCTTTGGGTTTGGGATTTCCAATATTTGTCAGCTTCGACTTTGATTTGTCCTAAGCAATCTTCTTCTATACGATATGTACTCATTTTGTTCACCTCTATGAAGTAGTTTAACATTTTTTTAAAAAATTGTCTTTATACATGTTACAATAGATACGTAAAATAAAAGGAAATGAGGAATACTACATATGCGAATGAAGGAGCCATATGAAGCTTATTTAGATGACTACAATTGTTTGGATGTTTATATGTCCAAAAATTTTTTTGATGGAAAAAGTCGTATTTTCCATATGAAAGATACGAAGGATCGTATTATTCCGTTGACGATCCAGTCTCAAAGTGATCTATACAATGGATATACGCATTATTCATTGTCTTTAAACGGAAACTTAGAAATTGGTCAAGAATATACAGTCTATGATGAACATTGTAAGACTTGTGTTGCCAAATACTCTCATATTGTCAAAACAGAGCGTTTCGCAAAAGAGTTTATGTATGAAAAAGACGATCTAGGTGTTACATATACACCGGAAAAGACAACCTTTAAAGTATGGGCACCTACCGCATTAGCTGTGAATGTAGGCTATGTTTTAAATGGTAAGAAAATCGTTGAATCGATGACTCGACAAGACAAGGGCGTTTTCTCACTTACTGTCAATAAAGATTTAAATGGAGTGCACTATTCATACTTAGTACGTGTGAATGGAGAATATAAAGGGGTAACAGATCCATATACTTGTTTTAGTGGTCCGAATGGCCAATATAGTGTGATTGTAGATCCTAAGAGTTTAAAGCTTCCTGAAAAAATCAAATTGAAACCAATGGATAGTGAATGTGATGCGATCATATATGAAGCAAGTATTCGTGATATGACAAGCCAAACAGGAATTGGTGTCAGTCATCCAAAAAAATTTGTGGGATTTACTGAAGAAAATGAAATCACAAAAGCACACAATACAGGGTTTAGTTATTTAAAATCATTAGGTGTGACACACGTTCAATTGATGCCTGTCTTTGACTTTGGCAGTGTGGATGAAGTGTATCCAAATATCTTCTATAACTGGGGCTATGATCCGATGCAGTATCGTTGTTTAGAAGGGGCCTATTCATTGGATTCAAAAAATGCGAAGTTAAGAATCGAAGAGTTTGCGAATTTAGTGCATGATTGTCACAAGGCAGGCATTCGCGTGAATTTGGATTTAGTGTTTAACCATGTGTATGTCAAAGAAAACTTTGCGTTAGAAAATATGGTGCCCGATTATTATTTCTTAATGAATCGTGAAGGTGAATTTTCGAATGGAAGTTTCTGTGGTAATGATATTGATACACAGCCATATATGGCGCGTAAATATTTTTTAGAAACTTGTAAGAAAATCATCGAGTTATTTGATGTGGATGGTTTCCGTTTTGACTTGATGGGAATTCTCGATTATAACTTGATGAATGTAATTAGTGAAGAGTGTAAAAAAGTGAAGCCAGACTTTATGATTTATGGGGAAGGCTGGAATATGCCAAGCTTTGTAGCGGAAGAGATTCGTGCTTCACAATTGAATCAAGCTAAGATGCCACATGTAGGTCATTTTTCGGATCGTTTCCGTGAAGTAGTTCGCGGATCGAATGATGAGCTTTCTCGTAAGGGCTTTGCGTCTGGACAAGCTGATTTGTTCTATCAAGTAAAATGTGTAATGGCCGCAAGTTGTTTGGACCATGTGTTTGATAGTCCTACGAAAGTCATCAACTATGTGGAGTGTCATGATAATCATACGTTATGGGATAAAAACAGAGTATGTTGTCATGGGGAGAGTCGTGATTTAAGAGAAAAACGTCAAATCATGGCCAATGCGATGGTATTACTTGCGCAAGGAGTTCCTTTTATTCATTGTGGTCAAGAGTTTGGTCGTACGAAACAAGGTCTAGGCAATACATACAATCGTTCGGATAACTACAATCGTGTAGATTATCAAAGAAGGGATCATCATATTGAAATTGTTGAGCGCACAAAAGAATTGATTGAAATTCGTAAAGCGCATCCTTGTTTCAGATTAAGTACGGTTGAAGACATTGAAAAGGGTGTTCAATTTGATTCGATCTATGATCAAGTCTTAGTGTATTCATGTCAAAAAGGGGATGATCATTGCGTAGCTTTCTTTAATCCAACGAACATTCCTTATGATTATCACTTGGATCAAGAGGCAAGAGTTTTGTTTGATGATGGAAATAGTAATGCGTTTGAAACGCAGGATATTCATATTGCAGCATTTAGTGTCGTCGTTTGTCAATTTGGCTTGACGGCTTAGAACTCAAAACATATAATATAGGTTAAATTGAGAAGGAGATAAACAATGGCAAAATTTTTTGAAGAACCATCTAGAACGTTCAGTGAGTATTTATTGATTCCTGGTTACACAGGTCCGGATTGTACACCGGATAAGGTGAGTTTGAAAACGCCTTTAGTAAAATTCAAAAAAGGTGAAGAACCTGCACTATCTTTAAATATTCCAATGGTAAGTGCTGTTATGCAGGCTGTTAGTGGTGAAGAAATGGCTTGTGCACTTGCACGTGAGGGTGGAGTAAGTTTTATTTACGGTAGTCAAACAATTGAGTCTCAAGCCGCTATGGTTCGTAAAGTGAAATCGACTAAGGCTGGGTTTGTTGGCAGCGATTCAAATATTAGCCCTGAAGCAACATTAGAGGATGTAATTGCTCTTCGTACAAAGACAGGACACTCAACAATGGCTGTTACTGACAATGGTCAAGCGGATGGTAAATTAGTAGGTATCGTAACAAGTCGTGATTATCGCGAAAGTCGTATGGATCATTCGATCTTGGTTAAGGAATTCATGACACCATTTGAAAAATTGATCGTTGGAGATGAAGATATTACATTGTCTGAGGCAAACGATTTGATCTGGGAACACAAATTAAATCAGTTGCCTATCGTTGATAAAGAACAACACTTAAAGGCATTCGTATTCAGAAAAGACTACGAATCACACAAAGACAATCCAAATGAATTATTGGATGATAAAAAGCGCTACGTTGTAGGTGCTGGTATCAATACACGTGACTATGCGACGCGTGTACCTGCATTAGTAGAAGCTGGTGTCGATGTTTTATGTATTGATTCAAGTGAAGGATATTCTGCATGGCAAGCTGAAACAATCAAATGGATCCGTGAACACTATGGTGACAGCGTAAAAGTTGGAGCTGGTAACGTTGTTGATGGAGATGGTTTCCGTTTCTTAGCGGATGCAGGAGCTGACTTTATTAAGATTGGAATCGGTGGAGGTTCTATCTGTATCACTCGTGAACAAAAAGGTATTGGTCGTGGACAAGCTACAGCTACAATCGATGTTGCGAAAGCTCGTGATGCATACTTTGAAGAAACTGGAATCTATGTTCCAATTTGTTCAGATGGAGGTATTGTACATGATTACCACATCACATTAGCGTTGGCATTTGGTGCTGACTTCGTTATGTTGGGTCGTTATTTTGCACGTTTCAAAGAAGCTCCAAATAAAATCGTAAGTGTAAATGGAAACTACATGAAAGAGTACTGGGGTGAAGGTAGTGCTCGTGCTCGTAACTGGCAAAGATATGATGTTGGTGGAGACAAGAAAATGTCTTTCGTAGAAGGTGTTGATTCTTATGTTCCTTATGCAGGTAGCTTAAGAGACAATGTAGGTTTATCTTTATCTAAGATTCGTCATACAATGTGTAACTGTGGATGTCTAACAATTCCTGAACTTCAAAAAGATGCGAAGGTTACATTGGTATCAAGTACAAGTATTGTCGAAGGTGGAGCTCACGACGTTGTAGTTCGTGATGAACATTTCGACGCAAAACCACAATAATTTCAAAAGGACTTCGGTCCTTTTTTTCTTTATCAAAATACCTTATAATACTTGTATGGAAAAACAAAATGATTTATTGATGGATTCAAGTATCCTGTATCGAAGTACACAAAAATATTATGATAAGATGCTACAAGATTTGAATTTGAGTTATGCCCAGCTTCCCATCTTGATTGAAATCTATGAAAATGAAGGCATTTCCCTCCAACAAATTGTACAGGTTGGTGGATATGACAAGGGTACAGTCACAAAGAATGTTCAAAAATTGAATGCTTTGGGTTATGTTTCCATCTTAACAAGTGCCAAAGATAAGCGTGCTAAAGAATTATATACGACGGCACTCACAAAAAAACTTATATCCGAAATCTATGGGATTCGTAGAGACTGGTGGCATCATATTACGCAGGATCTAACGGCTGAGCAGATTGAAGTTTTCTCTACGTTTTATCAGACTTTATCCAATCATGCCAGAAGCTATGCGGATTTGGAGCAGACCAATCTGCAGTTTTATAAATTAAAAAAATTATCTTTATCAGATTATGATTCACATTTGAGTTGTTCTTTATATACAGGAGGATGTAATTTAAAGTGTCCTTATTGTCATTCAAGAGATTTGGTGTATTTAAAAGAAAATAGGTATCCGATCGTTACAGAAAAAATCAATGAATATTTAGAGAGTCATCGCAAAGACTTAGATGGCATTTATATATCAGGAGGCGAGCCTTTGATGCATGAGGGGGTTGTTTCCTTTCTACAGTATGCCAAAACTTTAAACTATAAAATTAAGATTCATACGAATGGTATGTTCTATGAACGTTTAAAAACGATCCTTTTACAACAATTAGTGGATCATATCAGTCTAGATATCAAAAATGCTCCGAGTGCCTATGCGAAAACGTGTGGAGTTGAAGATATGAATCTAAAGGATATTGAGAAGTCTTTGAGTTTGTTGAAGAAGTCACTTGTACCATATGATATTTGTGTAACTTTGGTGGATGAATTGCATAATGAAGCAACGATAGAAGAATTAGGACAATGGATCCAAGGCGTGGATACAGTGATTTTACAGCCATTTGAAGATAGTGAAACGACCATTGATCATTCGTTGCATCGACCTAGTTTTGAAGTTGTTTTGAAATATAAAAAGATATTCGAAAAGTATGTTAAACATGTAAAGATAAGGGGGGATCAAGCATGATCGAAGTCGAAAAAAGAGATGGGTCCATAGTTGGTTTTGATTCGTCAAAAATCTTTTCGGCCATATCCAAAGCGTTTGATTCTTTACATATGGAAAAAGATGATGCGATCATCAATCTATTGGTGCTTAGAGCGACGGCTGATTTTCAAACGAAGATCAAAGACAATCGCATTAGTGTAGAAATGATTCAGGATAGTGTTGAAAAGATATTGTCAGAATCAGGTTATTATCCGGTCGCAAAGACGTATATTTTATATCGCAAACAAAGAGAGAATGTGCGTAAGATTCAATCGACGGCCAATGAATATATTCATTTAGTCAATTCGTATCTGCATGATAATGTATCTTTGGAAGATGAAAACTCCATGGCTACATATTCTGTGGGAGGTTTGATTCTTTCCAATTCGGGTATGATCACTTCGAATTATTGGTTGAGTGAAGTGTATGATGCTCAAATTACCAACGCACATAAAAATGGGGATCTATATATACATAATATCAATATGTTGACAGGATGCAGTGCAGGCTGGTCTTTGGAAGATTTGATTTTAAAAGGACTTCCTTCTGTAAATAAGATGATTTCATCGCTACCTGCCAAACATTTATCGACGTTATGTAATCAGATGGTCAACTTTCTAGGCATCATGCAGAATGAATGGGCCAGTGCACAATCCTTAGCGCATTTTGATACGTTACTCGTACCTTTTATTCATCAGGACAAGTTATCTGTCAAGATGGTCAGTGATTGTCTAGAAAGCTTTATATATGGGATAAATATTCCTTCCAGGTGGGGAACTCAAGCGCCTTTTAGCCAGATTACTCTAGATTGGAATGTTCCAGAAGAGTTTATAAACAAAAAGGCTATTGTAGCTGGTTGTGAATGTGACTTTACATATGGTGATTGTCAAAAGGAAATGAAGATTTTACATGATGCCTTGTTTGAAGTTATCAATAAGGGGGATATTTCGGGTCGTGGTTTTCAATTTCCAATTATTGCCCTTTACTTACATCCAGATTTTGATTGGATGCATGAAGAAGAGTTATTTAAGGCTTGTGCCAAGTATGGAACGCCTTATTTCTTGACCAAGGAAAAGAAGGATGTCGAAGGTTATTTTGGCTATAAACCTTTGTGTGGAAGTATGGGGGTTGTGACATTAAACTTAGTGCGCTTAGCCTATCTTTCAAATAGTAAGGAAGATTTCTTTAAGCGTTTAGATAATTTAAGTGATGTGGCCCTTCGCTCTTTTGAAGTCAAGCGACAAGTGTTAAATCAATTGTTGGAAGCGGGTTTATATCCTTATACCAAGGCTTATATATCGGATTTTAATAATTACTATGGTACTTTAGGTATTGTGGGTATGAATGAGGCTTGTTTGAATGCGAAATGGTTAAAGAAAGATTTGATGGAGAAGGATGCACAAATCTTTTCTATGGAAGTGTTAGAGTTTTTAAATCATAAGCTTTTAAATCAAAGTCAAAAAGTCAACTTAGAGGCGACGCCTGCAGAAAGTGTATGTACGCATTTTGCCCAAATTGATCAGGAATTGTATCCGGAAATCATCAGTTATGGGTATTACACGAATTCAACGCATTTAGATGTCGCCAGTACGGATGATGTCTTTGAGGCTTTAAAGATACAAGAAGAATTTCAAAATCAATATAGTGGAGCCACTTCTTTTCCAGTCTTTATTGATCATGGAATCGAAGATTGGAAGATGGCAGCTTTACTTGTGAAGACCATTTATGAAAACTACGATGTGCCGGTATTCACGATTACGCCAACGTATTCGGTTTGCGAAGAACATGGCTATATATTGGGGCATCAAGAAGTTTGTCCAAAGTGTTTAAAGCCAACAGAAATCTATTCTCGTGTTTCGGGATATTATCGAAACTTAGAGGATTGGAATGAGGGTAAACAAAAAGAGTTTTCAAGAAGAAAGACGTATTCGATTTAAGGAGGGAAAAGATGAGAGAAACAATAGGATTTATTGGGGCTGGAAACATGGGTGGTGCCATGATTGAAGGGATTGCCAAGAATCAATTATTTAATACAATTTGGGTGTGTGATCATCACCAAGAAAATTTGGATCGTTTCCATGAGAAGTATGGGGTGAATACTTCATTGGATGAAAAAACAGTAGCACAAAATAGTGATGTATTGGTTTTAAGTGTAAAGCCGAAGCATTATCCAAAGTTGATTGAAACAATCAAGGACAGTGTTAAGTCGGATGTCATTATTGTGGATATTGCGGCAGGGATAACTATTTTGGATGTGAAGAAATATTTTGGCAAAGACTTAAAGGTGATTAAAGCTATGCCGAATACGCCGGCATTAGTCTTATCTGCGATGAGTGCCATTTCTTTTGATGACAAAGTAACAGAAGAAGATAAGGCATGCATTACATCGATTTTTAATAGTTTTGGAAAATGCGAAGTTGTCGAAGAAACAATGATGGATGCCGTAACGAGTGTGAGTGGTTCAAGTCCTGCCTATGTATTTATG
The DNA here is from genome assembly GCF_003436425.1 of Eubacterium sp. TM05-53. Lineage (GTDB taxonomy): Bacteria > Bacillota_I > Bacilli_A > Erysipelotrichales > Erysipelotrichaceae > Holdemanella. The sequence goes on along the minus strand of NZ_QSPK01000041.1, from coordinate 10,411 downwards.
TTTATTGAGGCAATGGCTGATGCTGCTGTTGCACAAGGACTACCTCGAAATAAGGCATATACATTTGCGGCACAGGCTGTTTTAGGTAGTGCCCAGATGGTCTTAGAAACAGGTATGCATCCGGGTGCTTTAAAAGATATGGTATGTTCTCCAGGTGGAACAACGATTGATGCGGTTTGTGAGCTGGAAAGAATGGGCTTTAGAGCGAGTGTGGAATCGGCTATGCGTGTTTGTGGTGAAAAATCAAAGAAGATGACGGAGGGAAAATAAGTTATGAAAAATATTTGTATCGGATTATTTGAGGGGGAAACTTTACCTGAAAGTTTAGCGGCTTTTAAAGATGTAAAGTTGGATTTAGAATTTGGTAAGATTACAACAATTCATACATTAAATCAAATGGATTGTGAAAAGGTTGTTGTCGTTGGTTTGGGTGATGGCAAAAAGAATATCAAGGAAGCTTTTAGTAAAGTAGAGGCGGATGATTATTTAGTGTATGTCACTGAAAATACGGCGTATGCGGCTGGTTTTGGCTTAGTGTATGGGGCTTATAGCTATAAAGAGACGAAGGTGTATGATTTAGAGAGTGATGGTTTTAATGATGAATTTGAAAAAGGTAAAACGGTTGCTCGTATTGTGAATCATGCGCGTGAAATGAGCGATATGCCCGCTAACTTTTTAACACCGGATCATTTGGTGGATGAAGCGAAGATGGTGGCTGAAAAGTATGGTATGGAAATTGAAGTTTTAGCCGAAAAGGATTTAGAAGAAATTGGTGCTGGTGCTCTTTTAGCTGTTAATCAAGGATCGGATAGACCTTGTTTTATGGTGGTGATTCGTTATGATGGTGGTAAGGAAGATGAAGACTATACTGCTCTTGTTGGTAAGGGTCTTACATATGATGCGGGTGGCTACAACATTAAGTCAAATATGCATGGTATGAAGTATGATATGTGTGGAGCTGCCAATATGCTTTGTGCTTTAGAGCTATTAGCGGAATTAAAAATAGAAAAGAATGTTGTGTGTGTTTTACCAATTACTGAAAATAAAATCAATGGACATGGCTTTGTGGATGGGGATGTGATCACAAGTTTAAGTGGTAAGACGATTGAAGTCACAAATACGGATGCCGAAGGAAGATTGATTTTGGCTGATGCCTTGACTATGGCACAAAAGCTAGGGGCGACTCGTGTCATTGATATGGCGACTTTAACGGGTGCTTGTGTACGTGCTTTGGGTAGTACATATACGGGAATCTTTAGTAATGATGATAGTTTCTATTTGCCTTTCTTAGGAGCTTCTAAAGCTACAAAAGAACAGATTTGGCGTTTGCCTGTGGATGAATATTTCCATTCAGAATTAAAGTGTTCTAAGGTAGCGGATATTATCAACTCAAAGACTTTGGGTGGTAATGCAAGTTTAGCTGCGGCTTTCTTAGAGGAGTTTATTGAAGAAGGCACGAAGTGGATCCATTTGGATATTGCAGGAACGAGCGATAAGGATGAAGTGGCTACGGGTGTCATGATTGAGACAATTGTTCATTTCTTTGAAAATGAATGTAAATAAAATGTAACCTATTGAAATCATTTACAGAACGTGATATTATCATACGTGTTTAGAAAAGAGGACAAATTATGGAAGTACAATTTGTAGAAAGTAAAAACTTAAAAGAAAAACCAACTGGAGCTTTAGGCTTTGGTAAATATTACACAGACTATATGTTTGTGATGGATTGGGATGCTGGTCAAGAATGGCATGATGCAAGAGTCGTACCATATGGACCATTGGAATTCGATCCAGCAAGTATGGTATTGCACTATGCACAAGAAACATTTGAAGGTATGAAGGCGTATCGTACAAAGGATGGTAAGGTTCAATTGTTTAGACCTGAAATGAATGCGAAGCGTTTTGCGAACTCCAATAAACGTTTGAGTATGCCTACTTTACCTGTAGATATGTTTGTAGATGCTGTAAAAACAATTGTAAAATATTCTGAAGACTGGATTCCAACTGGTGAGGGTGAATCTTTATATATTCGTCCATTCATGTTTGCGACAGAAGCTGCGATTGGTGTACATGCGGCAAGTCATTATAAATTTATGATTATCTGTTCTCCAGTAGGTGCTTATTATGCCGAAGGTGTAAACCCTGTTAAGATTTATGTAGAAGATGAATATGTTCGTGCTACAAAAGGTGGTACAGGATTTACAAAATGTGGTGGAAACTATGCAGGTAGTTTAGCTGCTCAGGTTAAGGCTGAAGAACTTGGTTATTCTCAAGTATTATGGTTGGATGGAGTTCACCGTAAATACATTGAAGAAGTTGGTTCAATGAACGTTATGTTTGAAATTGATAATAAGATTGTGACAGCTCCATGCGAAGGTACTGTACTTCCTGGTGTTACTCGTGATTCTATTTTACATATCTTAAAAGACTGGGGATATGAAATTGAAGAAAGACATTTGTCTGTGGATGAATTGATGGAAGCAGGTCACAATGGTAAGCTACAAGAAGCTTGGGGAACTGGAACTGCTGCCGTAATTAGTCCAATTGGTGAATTGTACTACAAAGGTGATAAAGTGACTGTTTCTGATTTTAAAACAGGTGAATTAACACAAAAACTATATGATACTTTAACAGGTATTCAATGGGGAACTATTGAAGATCCTTATGGATGGACTGTTGTAGTTGACTAATTTGATGAAGGTGTACGTTGTACATCTTCTTTTTTGTTTATAGCTCCTCTTTTGCAAATGGGTGGTAAGTGACAAATTGTTACAGGCAATGGTATAATTAGAACGCTTGTAGAAAGGCAAGCTCTTGAAGAGCTTCATGAGGTGAATAACCATCAAGAGGAACTTGGCGGTTCTGGTTATTCATCTCGTGAAACTCCGAACCGCCAAACACAAATGAATAAAAAAGAACGTAGAAAGTATCCATCTTTACGTTCGTTTACTTGGTCTGAAGATTCTAAAAAATCTGAAGGACAGTTGCTTGTAGAAAATACTGTTCAAGAATGGTACGACGCTAAACATGCAACATCATCTATTTTTGAAATTGAATTTATAAATTCTTTAGACATAAAACAATGTCCATTCTGTGGATCTAACGATTTTATAAAATACGGTCATAAGAAAGATGGAACACAAAGATATATTTGTAAAGAATGTGGCAAACGCTTCACAGCTTTGACGAATACAATCTTTGATTCCAAGAAAATACCTATATCTGAATGGATAGAGTATTTACTGCATTTATTTGAATTCCATTCTATAAATTCAACAGCCTACGATAATAGAAATTCACCCACTACAGGTAAATATTGGCTGATCAAAACATTCGAAGTTTTAAAAGGAATACAAGACGATGTTGTACTAGACGGTACAGTATATTTGGATGAAACATATTTTACAAAAGTAAAAAGTAAACTAGTAACAAAAGATGGAAAAAAACTAAGAGGAATATCTCGAAATAAAATAGGTGTTGGTGTTGCTTGTAATGAGACAAAATCAATTTTTATAGTTACAGGAACATCAAAACCATCAAGAAAATCAACAATAGAAACATACGGTAAGCATATTGCAAGAGGTTCTGTATTAGTTCATGATGATGAACACTCTCATAGCATATTGATTGAAGAATTGGAACTGGAAAACATAGTATACCCAACAAGTGAAACAAAAGGCTTATCAGAAAAAGACAATCCTTTGTATCCAATTAATAATCTTCATTTATTACAAAAACAATTTATAAGAAATCATGGAGCTTATGATAGAGAGCACCTCCAAGACTGGCTTAATTTATTCTGGTTCATTATGAATGAGCCAAAGGACAAGTATGATAAGGTGTTAAAATTTATAGAATTGGCAGTTTTGTCGCCAAAAAAAGTGCGATATCGGGATGCAATGAGCTCTAAGCACAGTAAATAAGCGCACAATTACCACCCATTTGCAAAAGAGGAGCTTTGTTTATTAACTTAAAATTTACATAATCGTGATATAACTGAGTAAAAGAAAGAAGGGTTCTTATGAAAGGTATATGGTTGATTGTAGTAGGGAATATATTATATTTGGCTTCAATGATATTTGGTGGAAATGAAACAAGCAACTTTGGCGATTTTTCAAGTGGTGTATTGATTGGATTATCACTTGGATGTAACTTAATAGGAATTATCTTGGCTGTAAAAGAGATTAAATCAAATGAAAAAATATAGTGTATCCGTATTGATTTGGTTCATATTTGAGGCTGTTGCCTTTTCTTTATATGTATCCACAAAGAATGTGTTTTATTTAATTAACTTCACATATATAGGGACTTGTATTGGTGTAGGTACAAGTTTAATGTCTTCTAAAAATAAGTATGCCAGAAACTTTGTGCAGCTTTCTGTAGGATCGTATATGTTAATTTATTTAGGAATTATTTGTCGCGAAAATATGCAGATCGAAGGCTTTTGGTATTACTTGTTTCTAGGTGTATTTGAGGCGGCAACCATTCATTATTTTGTCGCAAAGATTGCTGGTCCATTATTTTTTGGACGTGGCTGGTGTGGCTATGCTTGTTGGACAGGGATGATTTTGGATCTGCTTCCTTTTAAAGAGGGGCCACATAAGCGGTTACGTATAGGTCGGATTCGATATGTCTTATTTGTGGTATCGTTTATATACGTATTCTTGTTGTTTGTATTTCATGTGAATGATTTAGAAAATATCTTATTTTATTCGTTCATCATTGGCAATATCATTTACTATGTTTTAGGGATTGGAATGGCTTTTGTGCTGAAAGATAATCGAGCTTTCTGTAAGTACATTTGTCCAGTAACTGTGTTTTTAAAACCGGCAAGTTACTTTTCATATTTAAGAATTAAATGTGATCATGATGTATGTATTGGATGTTTAAAATGTGTAAATACATGTCCTATGGATGTGGATATGTTAGATGATTCTAGAAAGCGTAAGAATGGTACAGAATGTATTTTGTGTTGTCAATGTATTGAGGTTTGTCCCCAACATGCACTGGACATAAAAAAATAGAGATTGCTCTTTTAAGATATTGGAATAGTACAAGAATAAAATGAATCATTAGAAATACCCGTTGTGACAGCACAACGGGATGTTTTTTCGTATAGATGTATAAAAATTGCGGGAAGTTGACGCGTGTGATATTGTGAGTTTGCAGTCTATCTTAACTCTGATATTGCATCTTAACTTAAAAAGAGTTAAAATACAAAAAAAGAGTTAAGAATGGTGGTGAACCTATGGAATATCTCAATAAAGTTCTTGGAATTGAAGTGACTTATGAGAATGTGGATTTCAAACATTTGCCTAACTTTATTGTTACACGGTATCGCTTGCAGATGGCTTCTATGAATGGGAAAAAGGTAATTTTCCTTTATCCGAAAACTGAATTGGAGCAAATTGTAGTGCTGAAAAAGCACATTGCAAGAATACAGAAAAATGAAAATATGCCTATTGTTCTAGTGTTAAAAGAGATTACTTCTCGGCAGAAAGAATATTTGATTCGTGAGAGAATTCCGTTTATCGTAGAAGGAAGGCAGATCTATTTGCCTTTTATGGCGTTGTATTTGCAACAACGGTGCAATGCCGAAAGAAAACTACACAAAAAATTACTTCCATCGACTCAGATGCTTCTATTGCATTTCATTTATGGAGGTGCAAAAGAAATGTCTACAAGTCAGGCTGCAAAAGACTTGGAATTGACACCTACTTCAATATCGAGGGCATCGAAACAGCTTGAAGAAACAGGAATGGTGCATATAAAGAAAGTAGGTGTGCAAAGAATTTTGTGTTCTGAGGATTCTGCGAAAATGCTGTTTAAAAAAGCAGGAGATATACTGCAAAATCCAGTAAAACGAACAATATATATTCCGAAAGGGTTGGTGTCAACAAATCTTGTGGAAAGCGGATATTCGGCATTGGCAGAGTATTCCATGCTGAATTCGCCAAACATCAAATGCTATGCAACAGAAAGTATCTCTCAATGGAATGATGTTATGACAAATAGTTTGCAGGATTCGACGGAACAAGTGGCCGTAGAAATGTGGAGATACGATCCTCGAAAATTGTCCACACGAAATATTGTAGATGAACTTTCACTGGCATTGGCATTGAAAAAAGATGTAGATGAAAGAGTTGAAGAAGCAGTTGAAGAAATGTTAAATGAATTGTGGAGGAAGATAGATGGTTACAGGAATTGATAGCTTTAAAGAATGGTTCAAGGGTAACGAAGAACAATATGCAATCATTGGAGGAACGGCGTGTGACATTCTGATGACAGAGGGAGGTTTGGATTTTAGAGCAACAAAGGATATTGACCTTGTTCTGATTATTGAAGCACTTGACGTGAATTTTGGAAAGAAATTTTGGGAATATGTAAAACAGGCTGGATATGAACATTGTAATAAGAGTTCGGGTGTGCCACAGTTTTATCGTTTTAGTCATCCAGTCTCTAATCAGTATCCTGCGATGATCGAACTATTCACGCGAAAGTTGGATGCAATTCAACTTCCAGAAGATACAATGATAACACCATTACCAATGGACGAAGATATTTCAAGTCTGTCTGCTATTCTTTTGGATGATGATTACTACGAATTTTTGACAAAGGGGAAAGTCACTGTCAATGGAGTAACTGTCTTGGATGCGGCATATTTGATTCCATTTAAGGCAAAATCTTGGATAGATTTGACAGATCGCAAAACTTCAGGGGAACATGTTGACAGCAAAAACATCAAGAAACATAAGAACGATGTTTTCCGCTTGACTGAATTGATTGATCCAACAATCAAGATTACGGCTCCTCAACCAGTTTATATGGATATTCAAGAGTTTGTACAGCGGATGCAAAATGAAAACATTGACCTTAAACAGTTGGGGTTAGTAGGAAGAACGAAAGATCAGATTTTGAAGGAAATAAAAGATTTGTATATAGCACAGTGATTCTAGTGCCATTTCAGTTGTTATGCCAAAATGCAGTGAGCTGAGATGGCAATTTTCTTTAGTTAAGAATTATAAGATTTGAGAGAGTATTTGTAACTCTCGTCATTATAATTCATGGTCTTCTGTTGTAAGATTTTTTGGATTTTCTTTCGGCAACTCTATCTTGAAAATGTAAGCTTTTAAAAAGTGTAATTTTGTTGTCTATACAATAAAAAATAGAGATCGCTCTCTATTCTTGTTCGTGTTTTTTTAGGGTGTATTCTGTATGCATCTTATAGATGATGCATTGAATGACATTATCCATCAATTCTTGTTCGGGGTTGGCGTTTTCAAATAGGATTGTATTTCGGTTGTTTTTGAAGACGTCATTTAATGAATCTTCAAATCGAGATATAAATAAGTCATAGGCTTGTTCGATGGTTGAATCTTTCATATTTGTATAAATATGAAGTAAAGATGTGATTTGTTGCATGGAATAGCATCTTTTTAGGATGGTTAAAACCAAAAAGTAAGCTAAATGACTTTTTGTGTAGTGCTTTTTAACTGGAGGATGGACAATACCTGTTTTGACATAATTGTTGATCATAGCTTTGGTGATGAACTTTTCATCATAGAAATATGTATCTTTTAATTTCTCGTTGATGTAGGTAATCACTTGGTCCATATATAGGTCAATTTCGGGTAGGTCTGACCATCTTGGGAATGTATAATTTTTCATACTTTGATTGTAACATAAAATAAAATCTTACACAATCTAGAAATTAATACTAGATGTATTGACTTATTTGTATATCTATATTATTGTTTATTTAAAGAGAGGTAAAAAAAAGAATGATTCATAATATTTCTGATTCATCGACTTTGTATTCGATTGAATCGGCAAAAGAAAAAGGGTTGTCGATTGTTCCTTTGAATATTACTGTTGATTCACAAACATATCGAGATTTTGAGGATATCACAAGTACACAATTATTAACTATGATTGAAGATCACAAGATTCCAAAAACTTCACAGCCAAGTCTTGGTGAAAAGATTGATTTATATAATGAGCTTTCTAAAGATGGTGATGAAGTGATCGATATTGTGATGGCTTCTGGTTTGAGTGGAACATACCAGACGGCTATGATGGCAAAGAATTCTTGTGACAATCCGGACTTAGTACATGTCGTAGATACTCAAACATTGTGTGGGCCACATCGTTTGATGGTGGATACGGCTTTAGAAATGGCAAATAATGGGGCAAGTGCCAAGGATATCGTAAAGATGATCGTACAAAGTCGTATGCAGGAAGAGTCGTATCTTGTTCCTGTTGATTTTCAATTCTTAGTTCGTGGTGGAAGAATCAAAGGGTTAGCAGCTACATTGGGTGGTGCATTAAAATTAATTCCAATTTTGAAAAAAGGCGTTGATGGCATGGGCTTAGATAAGTTTGGCGTGAGTCGTACTTATAAAAAGGCTGTCAATATGGTGGTTGAAGATTTTAAAAATAATGGTTTTGATTCCAATTATACATTCTACATTTCACATGCCTTTAATGAAGATTTGGCAATGATGTTTGAAAAGAAGATCAAAGAAACATTTGAAGGTGTAAAAGTTGTGATTTATCCGCTTTCAGCTGCATTTATTACGCAGGGTGGACCTGGATGCGTTGCCGTACAGGCAATTAAAATGGCTTAGGAAATTTTCCTAAGCCTGTTTTTTTCTCTTTTTCTATTTTAACTTTAGAATACCATCTGACCAAAGTAAGCCACAAAACTCATGGCGATGATAAAACCAACACCGTAAGGTAAGATTTTCGATAATAATTTAGAATCTTGACCTTGTCCATCTACACTGCTTAATGCGATGGCGATGGATTGTGGGGATAACATTTTGCCGGCTGCCACACCCAAAGAGTTTAGTGCGACGATCCAATATGGATTGGAATTCAAGCTTTGGGCTGCACTTTCTTGTACGGCACCAAATAAAACGCCTGAACTTGTTCCTGAACCTGTCACAAATGTTCCTAGACATCCAATCCATGGGGCAAAGAATGGATAGAAGCTTCCTGTAATCGCAATGGCGAAAGATGCGATACTCGCAATCATACCTGCATATCCCATGATTTTAGCACATCCAAGTACACATAGCATGGTAATAATGGTCTGCGACATCTGTTTGATTGTGGCAATAAATACCACTTTGAAATCTCTATATGTAGCTTTTTGAATTAAACCACCCAAAATAGCGGATAAGAAGATCCATACACCTGGTGTGTTGATCCAAGTGAATGTCATTGTGCTAGGATTGTCTCCTGTATAAATAATGGCGGTTGATGCGAATTGTGACAAGAATGTATGGATTGGAGCTACTAATTTTGAAGTAGATAATAAGAAGATAAAGATAAAGATAAATGGTGACCAAGCCGTTAATGCCTTTTTAACCGTAATTTTTTCGTTTGCTTCTAACTTCATTTCGTATTCAGAATTTGGTTTTACTCTTGAACCCAAAAGAATGGTGCATAATAATGAACAAACGCTTCCTACCACAACACATAATTCAGAACCTACAAATTTAGCAACGATCATTTGAGGAATCAAGAAGCTCAATCCAGAAACTAAAGTGACTGCTGTTACGCCTTTTAATGCCTTAAATCCTTTTCCTGTCACCATGACGATCAAGAATGGACATAATAACATAAATGGAGCTAATTGAAGTGTCTGTGTAAAGGCAAGCTGGGCATTTTCAAGTCCAACTAAATTAGCCAAAGTGACCGTTGGAATACCAATTGAACCAAATGGAGTGGGAACCCCGTTAGCAATTAGACAAACTAAACAAGAAAATAATGGATCAAAACCTAAAGCTACAAGCATACTTGCAGGAATGGCAATGGCAGTACCAAAGCCGGCCATACCTTCCATAAATCCACCAAAGCACCATGCGACTAGTAGAACAAGAATTCGTTTGTCGCTTGAAACGCTAGTAATCATTTGTTTAATGATTTCCATACCGCGTGTACGTAGTGACAAGTTATATGTAAATACGGCTGCGATAATCACAACAATAATAGGCCATAGAGCCATTAAGAAGCCTTCACAAGCGGCAGTTACCGTATTTAGAAAACTTTGTTGCCAGATCGCAACAGATAGTAGTACAGAAATAATCAAAGAACCAAAGGCAGCTTTATATGTGGGCCATCCAAGTACGGTTAGCGCAAATATTAGCCACAAAATGGGACAAAGTCCCAAAATAAAATATAGAAAACTCATATCATCTCTCCCTTATGCGTGTTGATTATATCAAAGTGAGCATGTTTGTCAAAAGAAAAACGCTAAAAATAGGCGTGTAAGCGTAATCAAACAACAAATGAGGGTTAAATATGTGGTTATTTTTTGACTAACTAAGGAATTAAAAAAATTAATGTGAGTACCCATCTGATAACCCCATTCAATAAGTGGACATAAATAATGTCAATATAA
>NZ_QSPK01000040.1 GCF_003436425.1 Eubacterium sp. TM05-53 | reverse complement strand
TTTAATTCCAATGTGTGCCTTGGAGCAAAGCGGAAAGGAATGGTTGGTTTTTATGAAATGTATTTCGTGGAACGTAAACGGGATTCGTGCCGTATTAAATAAGGATTTTGTGGAAATTCTTTATGCCTTGGATGCAGATATTTTCTGTATTCAGGAAACAAAGGCACAACCCGATCAAATTGAAGTGGATTGTGAATTATATCCTTATCAATATATAAATAGTGCACAAAGAAAAGGCTATAGCGGAACGATGATCTTCTGTAAAGAAGAACCAATATCAGTTCGTTATGGAATGGATATGGAAGAACATGATACAGAAGGAAGAGTAATTACTTTGGAGTATCCTGAATATTATGTTGTGACTGTTTATACACCAAACTCAGGTGATGGTCTAAAGCGTTTGGAGTATCGTATGGAATGGGATAAAGCGTTTAGTGCCTATTTAAAATCATTAGATAAACCCGTTATGGCTTGTGGCGATTTTAATGTGGCCAATGAAGAGATTGATATTAAAAATCCAAAGACAAATCATAAGAATGCAGGTTTTACAGATGAAGAAAGAGATAGCTTTAAAAAGAATCTTTTATCAGATTTTGTGGATACATACCGTACTTTATACCCTGAAAAAGTGGAATATTCTTGGTGGAGCTACCGCTTTAAGGCTCGTGAAAAGAATGCAGGATGGAGAATTGATTATTGGTTAGTATCACCGGAATTAAAAGATAAAATTGTGGATGCCAAGATCTTAACGGATGTATATGGTTCGGATCATTGTCCTGTAGAATTAGATGTTGAGGTGTAATATGATTGCGTTTGTGAATGGCGTTGTAAGAATTATTCGAAATGATCGCGTTGTACTAGATGTACACGGAGTTGGATATGAAGTGTATCTTGCCAATGCGTTAAGTCAAAAAATGGGAGATGAATTGTTTCTTTATACGTATCAACATGTACGTGAAGATGCGATCTTATTGTTTGGCTTTTTAAAAGAAGAAGACTATGAAGTGTTTATGCGCTTGATCAATGTAAAAGGTATTGGTCCTAAAACTGCACAGACGATGTTGTCGGTATGTTCGGGAAAAGAAATGATTGAAGCCATTGAAAATGACGATATCAAAAGATTGAAGTCTTTACCTGGTATTGGCGCAAAAACGGCAGGACAAATCGTTCTAGATCTAAAAGGCAAGTTTGTATCTTTAGAAACGAGCGATAGTGCTACGTCAAATCCTGTTTGGAGCCAAGTTCAAGATGCTCTTTTATCACTTGGATATAAGACAAATCAATTAACGAAAATTAAAAAGGAATTAGAAAATACAGAATTAGGAGAAGATGAAATGCTAAGACAAGCATTGATCTTACTCGCAAAAAGAAATGGAGTATAAGATAAATGCCTAGAGAAGTAGATGGAAATTTACAAGAGTGCGATAACTTTGAAAAGACGTTGCGTCCGCAAAGTTTAAATGAATATATTGGGCAATCGGAATTAAAAGAAAATTTAAATGTGTTTATTCATGCGGCAAGATCTAGAAATGAAGCTTTAGACCATGTTTTATTCTACGGTCCTCCTGGACTTGGAAAAACAACATTAGCTTATATTCTTGCCAATGAGATGCATGGAAATCTAAAGACAGCTAGTGGTCCTTCCATTGAAAAAAGTGGTGATCTTGCAGCGATTCTTACAACACTTGAACCAGGAGATGTCTTATTTATTGATGAGATCCACCGCTTGCCAAAACAAGTAGAAGAAGTGTTGTATCCAGCTATGGAAGATTATTGTCTAGATATTGTGGTAGGCAAAGATTCAGCGACTGTACACAATATTCGTATCAATTTACCACCTTTTACACTTGTTGGTGCCACAACTCGTGCCGGCGATTTAAGTGCGCCTTTGCGTGATCGTTTTGGGATCATTTCCCAATTGGAGTACTATAATTTGTCGGATTTAGAAAAAATTGTTTATCGTACAAGTTGTGTTATGAATACGGAAATTGATAAAAATGCCGTTACAGAAATTGCCTTAAGATCACGTGGAACACCACGTATCGCAAACCGTTTATTCAGGCGTGTGCGTGATTTTGCACAAGTCTATAATGAGGGTGTGATTTCAAGTGAAATCGCCAAAACAGCTCTAGATCGACTTCGTGTGGATCATTTAGGTTTGGATGCGGTTGACCATAAATATTTAAAGGGAATCATTGAAAGATTTAAAGGAGGTCCCGTCGGACTTGAAGCCATCGCATCAAGTATTGGAGAAGAACCAATGACATTAGAAGATGTATATGAGCCTTATTTATTACAGATTGGATTTATCAATCGTACGCCAAGAGGAAGAATTGTAACGCCTAAAGCGTATGAGCATCTTCAAATTCCTTATCAGAAAGAATTGTTCACAGATTAATAGTCTGTGAACATTTTTAATATATGTTATAATTATTTGCATGGAACAAATGACAGAATTAACAAAAAAAGTATTAGAATTTTTAGAGCCCGATACATCAAAATGGGAATATTGGATAACTCAACAGTCTTTAAATCCGGTTTCTGAATCTAAATGTATGGAAAGGTTTAAAGAGCGTATATCGCAAGCTGTTTCGAATTGCGAAAAAGTGATTGTGGCCGGTGACTATGATTGTGGTGCGACACGTTCCTAACTGAAAAGGTTAGGCATGCTGTTTTAGGTTATTTAAACAGTAGAGAACTGTTTGAGAGATGAAGGGAATGATGGAGTAACGACCTGAAACCTTCGCGTTGAGCTCCGATTAGCGACTAGCAGGCTATTGTTAGTGGTTAAAAGCTCGGTAAAGTCGGCAGAATGCTACCTAAATTTGAAAGAAGAATGAGTAAAGTTGGTTCAAAAGTGGCTAGAGCCCGCCTGCTGGAAAATTCTTTGAGTAAAACATGGTATCAGATATGCCGGACGTCCTATAAAATATCTATGGTGAGAATGGTGGGGTAATGCCTACTGACGAAACTCCGAATGTACGGGACTAGACGTAGACCTTGCGGAAACGTAAGGGGACTCGAAAGAGTTGGATATGAGGTTGAGTAAAAATCGCGCGTTATGAAAAACCTTGCAATGTTACAGGCATTGCCAAGTATCCAGGACCATAGGAGAAACCTAAGGATATATAGAATGGATATCTCAAACGGAACGTGGGAAGTTAGACACACTGAGGAAATAGCATACTTAGAGGTGGTTGGAATATAAGTGAACCAATGGTTCTATTAAATCCATTTAGTCTAATGAAAGTGATGTCATTGTACCTGAGAAGCAGTGATAATAAGCTGTGGAGGGAAGGACATTAGTCGGATTTCTATTTCGAGTTGCAAGTAGTGTAACTCTATATAGGTTCGAATAGGAAGAAAAGAACTATTCCCAGATGGTGTTAAACCTGAGGGGGTGGTGACTATGACCAATAAAACGTTAAAAACCAACAAAATTCGTAATGCTGAATATTATGATATGGTTGAAACTTTTGATGAACTTTATGCTGATAGTAAGAATGGAAGGAGTTTTAAAAATCTTTATGAAATAATCATTTCAGAAAATAACATCAAACTTGCTTATAGAAATATGAGGAAGAATGAAGGTGGTAAAACGCCTGGTGTTGATGGAATGACTATTAAAGACCTTAACAAAATGGAAGAAAATGAATTTGTTTTGGTTGTAATGAATAAATTCAGAAACTATCATCCTAAAAGAGTTAAAAGAGTTGAAATTCCTAAACCAAACGGGAAAATGAGACCACTAGGAATCCCAACTATTTGGGATAGAATTGTACAACAATGCATTTTACAAGTACTTGAGCCAATTTGCGAAGCCAAATTCTTTGAAAGAAGTAATGGCTTTAGACCTAATAGGTCTGTAGAAAACGCTATGGCGCAATGCTACAAGATGGCACAAATGTACAAACTACACTATGTGGTAGATGTAGATATTAAAGGGTTCTTCGATAATGTAGACCATGCGAAATTGCTTAAACAGCTTTGGAGCTTAGGTATACAAGACAGAAGAGTTCTAGCAATAATATCTAAAATGCTAAAAGCAGAAGTTAAATTACCCAACGGAACAATACAGAAAAGTGAAAAAGGAACCCCGCAAGGTGGAATATTATCTCCTTTATTAGCTAATGTAGTGCTTAATGAACTTGACTGGTGGATAGCTAGTCAATGGGAGTTGTTTCCAGCAAAGGACTTTGTAGAAATGCAAAGACCAGATGGTAAAGGTTCAAACCGGTCAGTAAAATACAGAAGACTTGAAAGAAGTAGGCTTAAAAAGTGCTTTATAGTACGTTATGCTGATGACTTCAAGATATTCTGTGGCAATTTTGAGGAAGCTAAAAGAATTGAATTAGCTGTCGAAGACTTTTTGCTTAAAAGATTACATCTTGAAACAAGTAAAGAGAAAACGTCAATAACAAACCTCGAAAGAAACTATTCAGAATTCTTAGGATTCAAGTTCAAGGTATATCAAAAGGGAAATGATTGGCGAATTGTATCACACATGAGTGATACGGCTATGAATAGAACAAAAGAAAATATCAAAGAAGCGCTTGATAGAATAAAGAAAACCGAAGGTTCAGCAAATACAATGAGAGCTATAAACGATTACAATTCGATTGTGTATGGAGTACACCAGTACTTTAGAATTGCAACAATGATATCAGAAGATGTTGGTAATATCTCTTATGAGATTCAACATAAATGTAAATCGTGGAAACTCAAAAGACGAATTAAACGTGATGGTGGTAAAACACCAAAATATATAAAGGATGAATATGGTGCAAGTAAACAACTGAGATATATCAATGGAATGGCAATCATTCCAATAGGTTATTGTAAACATAAGAATCCTATGTATAAGAAAAAGAGTATCAATAAGTATACATCTGAAGGTAGACAGGAAATTCATAAAAAGCTAGGTGTAAATTCAAGCATGATTCAATATATGTTGAGAAACCCTATTATGAATAGAAGTATAGAGTACAATGACAATCGTATTTCCTTATACTCTGGTCAGCAAGGTAAATGCTTTGTAACAAAAGCTGAGCTTACAATGGATAATATGCACTGCCATCATAAAATACCTTTACATAAAGGTGGAACAGATGAATACGCAAATCTAGTATTAGTTACTGAAGACGTACATGTACTTATTCACGCAGAATCTGAAGAAGTAATTCTAAAGAAGATAAAACTAATAAGACCAGATGAAAAGATGCGTAAGAAAATTGATACTCTCAGACGTAAGGCAGAAATTAGCAAAATTATTTGGGAAAGTTACACTTTCTAAGAACAAGAAATAGAATTCGATGGAACGCCGTATGAGGTGAAAGTCTCACGTACGGTGTGAATCGGGGGAAAAGGTGGAGATAACATCAAAATCTTACCTATCGATATATGGTATCAGTGCAACAACCATTATGGTTTCAGGATTAAGACAACTAGGTCTTGAGTGTGGTTTCTATATTCCGGACCGTATCAAAGAGGGGTATGGATTAAGTGAGGCGACAGTTACACTTGCACACAAAAAGGGTTATTCCTTGATTATCACAGTAGATAATGGGATTAAAAGTACGCAAGCTTTAGCATTGGCTAAAGAACTGGGTATGGATGTAATCGTAACGGATCATCATACAATGGATGAAGAGGTGAATTGCGATATTGTAGTGCATCCAACTTTGATGGAATCTTGTTTTGAAACATTATGTGGAGCCGGTGTTGCCTATGAATGTATGCGTGTATTAGGGGTTGATAATGACTATCTTTTACAACTAGCCGGTCTTGCGAGTATTTCAGATATGATGATTGTGAAAGGACAGACGCGTGCTTTGATTCAAAATGCCTTACGTTTGATGAATCAAACGCATGAAAAACATATATTTTCATTAGCCACCGATCGTGAGTTAAATGAAACGAGTATTGGTTTTCAGGTCGTGCCAAAATTAAATGCGATTGGAAGATTAAGTAATCTTGCGAATGCGAATAATGTCGTTCGTTATTTTTTAGCACATGATGATGAGAGTATTTTTACATTGGGTCAGCAGATTACACAAATCAATACGATTCGTAAACAATTATCGGATCAGATGCAAAAAACAGCTTTAGTGAAGTGTAAAGGCAATGAAGATATCTTTATGATTGAAGATGCAAGCTTTCATGAGGGAATCATTGGCTTAGTTGCAGGATCGATTTGTGCTAGCTTTAATAAGCCTTGTATCGTCTTGGCAAAAAATGAGCAGGGTTATAAGGCAAGTATGCGTAGTCCTGAGGGCTTTAACTGTATGGATTTTTTAAGTGGATATCCACATTTTGTGACGTTTGGCGGACATGAAAATGCGGCTGGTTTTTCTTTGAATCTAAATGAATTTGATTTGTTTGAAAATTTTATTCATACACGTATCAAGGAATATACGTATAGTGTAAAGAAGAAAAAAACATTAGTCATAGCTGATGAAGAATTAAGTTTGGAAACGATTCAATCTTTAGATATACTTAGACCGTTTGGTCCAGGTTTTGCGTTTCCTAGTTTTGAAATCATTCAGCCTAAAATTAAAAGTTTATACGATTTTCAAAATCATAAACATCGTAAGTATACTTTAGAATCTGGCTTGCAGTGTATGCGTTTTAACCAGAGTGAAGTGGAGTATAAAAAAAGTGTAAATGCGATTTATTCATTTATTGGAACCGTTCAAATCAATCAATATCAGGGGCGTAAACAGGTGAATTTTGTGATTGATGAGATTGTATATGCGTAGTAAAATGGAATCAATTAGAAAGAGGTTTAGTATGGATTTAAAAGATTATATTGAGAGTATTCCAGGATTTCCTAAGGAAGGAATCATTTTTAGAGATGTAACACCGATTCTACAAAATGCCAAAGCAATGCGTTATTGTGTAGATCAATTCAATGACTTTGTGAAAAGTATTGGTGCCGATATTGTGATTGGTCCAGAAGCTCGTGGTTTCTTATTTGGTGTGCCAGTAGCTTTAGAAAACAATGTTGGTTTTGTACCAGTTAGAAAGCCAGGAAAACTTCCTAGAGAAACAGTGAATGAAACGTATGATCTAGAATATGGTCAAGATGAGCTTTGTGTCCATGCGGATGCCATTTTACCTGGACAAAAAGTTGTGATCATCGATGATTTACTAGCTACAGGTGGAACTGTAGAAGCCATTATTAAAATGGTTGAGCGTATGCAGGCAAGCGTTGTCGGTGTAGCTTTTGTGATTGAATTGGATGATTTAAAAGGAAGAGAAAAATTTAAAGATATTCCAGTGTGTGCTTTAACACATTTTGAAGGAGAATAAAGAATTTAGTTTAGGAAAGGGGGCGCAGTGATTATGAGTCAGAAAAAGCAAGTTACTTTTGAAGAGTGCATGGAGAATGTACAGACATATATAAAACGCCCAGAAAATATTGAATTGATACAAAAGGCATATGATTTTGCCTATGAACACCATAAGGGACAATTCCGTAAAAGTGGAGAACCTTATGTCATTCACGTAATCCAAGTTGCGAATACATTAGCGTTAATGCATTGTGGCCCTAAAACAATTACGGCCGGTCTTTTACATGATACAGTCGAAGATTGTGAAGGCGTAACTACAGATACGATTACAGAACTATTTGGTGAAGAAATCGCAACCTTGGTGGATGCGGTTACGAAAATTGGTGCCATCAAGTTTAAAGATGAAGAAGAATATTTGGCAAGCAATCATCGTAAGTTGTTTATTGCGATGGCCAAAGATATTCGTGTAATCTTGATCAAATTAGCAGACCGTCTACATAACATGCGTACGTTGCAGTATATGCGTCCGGAAAAACAAAAGAAGATTGCGCGTGAAACCTTGAGTGTATATGCACCGATTGCGCACCGTTTAGGTATCAGTGAAATCAAAAACGAGTTGGAAGATTTGTCTTTTAAATACTTGGATTATAAGAAGTATGAAGAAATCAAAGGCTTGGTAAAACAACGTGAAAGCGATCGTAATGGTCAAGTTCAAGAAATGATTTCGGATATTGAATCCATTTTACAGGAGTACAATATTCAATATCGTATTTTTGGTCGTTCTAAACATTTTTACAGCATCTATAAAAAGATGGTGACTAAAAATAAGCGCTTTGAAGAAATTTTAGACTTATTAGCGATTCGTATCATTACAGATTCAGTGGTGCATTGTTATGAAATATTAGGTTATATCCATGCCAAATATAGACCGATTCCTGGTCGTTTTAAAGATTATATTGCGATGCCAAAAGCCAACATGTATCAGTCTTTGCATACAACGATCGTAGAGCCAGAACATGGTAATATTTTTGAAATCCAGATTCGTACTGAAGAAATGGATGCGATTGCCGAACGAGGTGTTGCAGCACACTGGAAGTATAAAGAAAATCGTAATTATGCGCCTGAGTATGAACAAAAAGAGATTGAGGATAAACTTTCTTGGTTTAGAGATTTCTCGATGATGACCGATGAAGAGAGTGAAGACCCACTTGAATATATGAATGTACTTCAAAAAGATATTTTTGAAGCCAATGTATATTGTTTAACACCTAGAGGTAAAGTTATTGCGTTGCCTTCGGGTTCTTGTCCAATCGATTTTGCGTACAGAATCCATACGGAGGTTGGTAATAAAACGGTTGGGGCTAAAGTCAATGGGGCCATTGTGCCTTTGAATACGCCATTAAAAACGGGGGATGTCGTTGATATTTTAACCAACAACAACTCTGTGGGTCCAAGTGCAGACTGGATCAAAATTGTTAAGAGTGGTCATGCTCGTAATAAGATTCGTGCCTTCTTACAAAAACAAGAGCAGCAATCGCGCAAGGAAAGCATTAAGCTAGGTCAATCAATGCTTGAAGATGAATTTAGACGTTTGAAACTGGATTCAAAACTAATGGAAGCCAAACGTTTAGAGACGATTTTAACCTCTTTGTCATTTAAGAGTGTGGATGATCTATATGTAGGTATTGCGATGAAGCGTGTATCATTGCAGTCCATTGTGGATCGTTTGGTGAAGAATCGTTCGAATATGTTGGAAGATCAGGAAATCATGAAGATCTACAACAAGCAACCCGCTCACCAAGCTAAACATTCGAATTGTGGTGTTATTGTTCCGGGTATTGATACAATTGCGGTATCTTTGGCAAATTGTTGTCGACCAATTCCAGGTGATCCGATCATTGGATATATTTCTAAGGGTCAAGGCGTGAAGGTACATAGGGCGGATTGTCCAAATATCTTGAATGAAAAGAAACGTCTGATTCCTGTTCAATGGGAAGAGGGCTTAGATGAAAAACAATATGAAGTCAATTTAGTGGTTCATAGTGATGATCGTAACTACTTATTGAGTGATATTGTGACGACTTTGCAGCAGTGCAATGTCTATTTAAAACATGTAGATTCAGCTGTGGATGAAGGAAACTTAGAGGCAACCACAAAACTAACGGTTTCTGTTAAGAATGCGGCGCATCTACAAAATTTAATTGCGAACTTAAAAAAAGTACGAAGCGTCAATGAAGTCGTTCGTACAATTCAATAGGAAGGTATTTAGTACCTTCCTAATTTTTTTAGTATTTCAATTTTGATATAAAGAATACGCGAAACAATTTCTCTTATGATGTGTTTTGGCTTTAAATCTTTAAACCAGGCACAACCATAATCCGAAAAGAATTGCTTGGCAATTGCGCAAGCTCTTTTGGCATGAGTTTGCGATGTTAGAATGAGAACATCTTGATTTTGAATATATTCTTTAGATAACTTGAAATTCTCAAAGGTATTTCGTGCTTTTGTTTCTAGAATGGTTGGAATATCAATTTTGTTTTGAATATAATCATGCATAACTTTGGCTTCCACATACTCATTCTTTACATTTGAACCTGAAATGATCAATGTGTCATAGAGATTTTGTTGATACATTTTTATAGCCAAATCACATCTTTTGATTTGGCTTGAAGACATCGTTCCATCATCGTGAGCAGGACATCCAAGCAATAATGCATACGTATAGTGTTTCTTTCGTTTTGGGATAAAGGGAAAGAAATAGATGTATATGCATATAAGGATGATTAGAATGCATAGACTAACGATCATAATAAATCACCTTTCTTGCCTTAAATGTGTCAAAGGATAGATATTGACACTTGAGTTCAATGTCTTGCAGAAATTTAGGTAGTTCTTTAAATTTTGTAATGACTGGTTTACCTTTTAAAAACTCTTGTCCAACAGAATCAAAGCCAGATACGATAACTTGATTAAAATGGTTGTTTTCTTGCATCTGTGCTTTTGTGATTTGAAGCAAAATAAACATACAAGTTCTTTGAATACGAGCTTTTGTGTATGTTTTAGAAATGGATGCCAATAGAAAATCTTCCCACTTCAAATAGTTCTTGGCATTTTCTTTTAAGCGATATTCAATGCCTTCATTAACTAGAAAGTATGTGGATAAAGTATTTGTGTCAGTTAAAAGTAAGAATTTTCTTAGATACGGATAGTAAGTATCCCATGATTGGTTTGAATTGAAATAGGCATCATTGAATTGAGAAATACCATCAAAGTATTCTTTGCGTGTTTGTGTGGCACTTTTAAAAGTATCATTTCGAGCAATTGAACAGGGTGTAATACCGTATTTTTCGCATTGTTTGATATATTGAATGCCTAAAATATCATTGGGACGAATATTTTTGGTGTATAGATTTTGATTCATGCTTAACGATGGATCTGTTTTTGTAGCTTCCATTTGTTTAGAATAGGATTTTAAAGTTTGAATATCGTTTGTTTCAGAACCAAAACAGATTTGATCAATATGCAGTTGACTTAAGGATTCAATCGCATATTTGGCAAAGTAATCCGCGCTTTGTGTTGCATAACAAGGGGGAAGTTCAATGACTAGATTGCATCCGGCTTCGAGTGCGAGTTTGGTTTTATCTTCCATAGTTAATAGACTAAAAAGGCCTCGTTGCGTAAAATGATTGGAAACAATCGCAATTAAACAATCACAGTGTGTTAATTCTTTCGTTTTTTTGATATGATAGATATGTCCTTGATGAAAAGGATTATATTCTGTAATAATTCCACATGTTTTCATATTCATTATGATATCAGAATCTTTTTCTTGTGGAAATATTGACTTTATCAATTACTTTTATTATAATATCAAATGCGACATGAGGTGAAGATCGTGAAATTTAATAGAAAAGACTTCTTAAATGCAAAAAACCATATTATTGAAATTGATGAGTGGATTGCGGTTGAAGAAAACGATCTGCTTCATCATACTTCTGTCAAGTCTATTCCAGATGTACATGTTACGGGTACATTAGAGTTTGACGGAATGAATTTCGTATCGAGTGATTTGAGAATGGATGGAACAATGATTGTTCTTGATTCCATCACAAACGAAGATATTGATTTTCCATTTGAGGCGGAGTCGCAACAAACGTATTCTTTTGTTCCTGTACAGGATGCAGAAGATCAGGAAATTATCGTGGTGAAAAAAGAGACAATCGATATTAACCCAGAGATTTTCCAGGCGATATTATATGAGGCTCCAATGAGTATCACTCGTTTACCTCGAGATCAATATCCAAAGGGAGATGGTTGGCAGCTTTTATCGGATCAAGATAAAGAAGAGCCAAAAATTGATCCACGATGGGAAAAACTAAATGATTTCAAACTGGATGATGACTAGGAGGTGCAAGCATGGCAGTTCAACAGAGAAGAAATTCAAAAACACGTAAAGCAAAACGTAGAACACATTACAAATTGGTGAAACCAGCGTTGACTCGTTGTCCAAATTGTGGTGAATATAAACTTGCTCACAAGATGTGCTCTTGTGGCGAATACAACGGCAAACAAATCGTTGAAAAGTAAAAATGTAGCCAGGATTTCCTGGCTTTTTCTGTAGTATGGAGGATAGTATGATCGAGATTTTAAAATCGATATTGTATGGTATTGTTGAGGGGATTACCGAATGGCTTCCAATTAGTTCAACAGGACATATGATTTTATTAGAAGAAATCATGCCTATGAATGTATCGGAATCATTCTGGAGTATGTTTCTTGTCGTAATCCAGTTAGGGGCCATTCTTGCGGTTGTTGTTCTATACTGGAATAAAATTTTCCCATTTAAAAAAAATAAAGAAGGAAAATATACTTCTGTGAAATCAATCTGGATCTTATGGTCTAAGATTTTAGTGGCTACAATTCCTGCGGCAATTATTGGTTTGGCATTGGATGATTGGATCGATGCACACTTATATAATGGCTTTGTCGTTGCGGTTATGTTGATTTTAGTGGGTGTAGCGTTTATTTATATTGAAAATCGAAATAAAGATATGCGTCCTAGTGTAAATAGCTTATCTGCTTTATCTTATAAAGATGCATTGATTATTGGTTTATTCCAAGTTGTGGCAGCTGTACTTCCTGGAACGTCAAGATCAGGAGCTACGATTATTGGTGGATTGATGATTGGTGTCAGTCGTGCAGTCGCTGCAGAATTTACTTTCTTTTTAGCAATTCCAGTTATGTTTGGAGCAAGTTTATTGAAGTTAGTAAAATTTGGATTTGCGTTTAGTGTGTTAGAATTCTTCATTCTAGTGATTGGTATGGTTGTGGCATTTGTCGTATCTATTTTTGTGATCCGCTTCTTGATGTCATATATTAAAAAACATGATTTCAAAGTATTTGGATGGTATCGTATCGTATTAGGTGCATTTGTTTTGATTTTCTTTGCGATTCGTGCCTTATTATAGGATGTTTGTCTAGGCAAACATCTTTTATTTTGGCTATTGAGTTGATAGACTTTATACCTATTTTCGTGTATAATATTTTTGGTTTTACCTAGAACAAAGGACGAAAAGGAGGAAATAGTATGGATGTACTATGGATCGTTTTATCGTCTGGTGTCGCAGGTCTTGCGATTGGATTAGGCATTCATGTCGGAATTTCCAAAGCAGGTTTAAATAAGAATCAGCAAAAAGCGGAACAGATTTTAAAAGAAGCTCAAAATGAAGCTGAATCTCGTGTAAAACAAGCTGTGTTAGACGGAAAGACACAGGCTCATGATTTGCGCGTAGAAGCTGAAAAAGAAATTAAAGAACGTAAACAAGAATCAATGGAATTAGAGAACAAGTTATTGCGTAGAGAAGATAACTTGAATTTTCGTGATGAAGCGTTAAATCAAAAAGAGCGTCAGATTAATGAAAAGATGAAAAGTGTTGCTGACAAACTGACATCATTAGACGAAAAAGAAAAGAAATTACAAGAAGAAATTGACAAACAGGTTGTCGTTTTAGAAAATGTTGCCAAAATGTCAAGCCAGGCAGCTAAAGATGAATTATTTGCGATTGTGGAAAAGAAAATGGAACATGAAACAATTGCATACATCAAAGATAAAGAGGATGAGGCAAAGGCTACTGCAAATGAAAAAGCACAGAATATCATTGCCTTAGCCATTGAGCGTATGTCTCAGCAGGAAACACAAGAAAAGACAGTCAGTGTTGTTTCTTTACCTGGTGAAGAAATGAAGGGACGTATCATTGGTCGTGAAGGACGTAATATTCGTTGTTTTGAACAAGCAACAGGTGTTGAATTAAACATTGATGATACTCCAGATTTGATTACGATTACATGTTTTAATCCAGTACGTCGTGAAGTGGCTCGTTTAGCTTTGGAACACTTGATTCGTGATGGAAGAATTCAGCCAGGACGAATTGAAGATGTTGTTAAGAAATACCAGAATGAAATTGATCAAGAGATCATGAAGGCTGGTGAGGAAGCTATCTTCAAATTGGGTATTGGTCGTATTGATCGTGAAATTGTAAAATTGATCGGTACATTAAAATATCGTTATTCTTATGGACAAAATGCTTTGCAGCACTCTATGGAAGTTGCCTATATCGCTGGATGTATGGCAGCTGA
The DNA here is from genome assembly GCF_003436425.1 of Eubacterium sp. TM05-53. Classification (GTDB taxonomy): domain Bacteria; phylum Bacillota_I; class Bacilli_A; order Erysipelotrichales; family Erysipelotrichaceae; genus Holdemanella. The sequence continues at coordinate 7,405 of NZ_QSPK01000040.1, read as the reverse complement.
ACTTGGATTGAATCAACAAATTGCCAAACGTGCTGGATTATTGCACGATATTGGTAAGGCATTGAATATTGAGCAGCAAGATGGATCTCATGTTGAATTGGGATACAAGTTCTGTAAGAAACATGGTGAAAAAGAAATCGTATTAAATGCGATCCACTCACACCATGGAGACGTAGAACCTAAGTTCTTGACAAGTCATTTGGTTATCGCAGCGGATACAATTAGTGCTGCAAGACCTGGTGCACGTAAAGAAAGTGCTCAGGCTTATATCAACCGTCTTGAAAACTTAGAAAAGATTGCGAATGGATTTGAAGGTGTTTCAAATGCGTTTGCGATTCAGGCAGGTCGTGAAATTCGTGTCCTTGTAAACCCAGAACACGTGAATGACTTGACTTGTGTAAAATTAGCTCGTGATATTCGTGATAAGATTGAATCTGAATTGACATATCCAGGTCAAATTAAGGTTAATGTTATTCGTGAGACACGTGCCCAGGAATACGCAAAATAAAAATGTCGGGCTTTAGTCCCGACTTCAATTTTTTAGTTTGGTAAATGAATTACGGTAAGCCTGCACTTACTAAACTGTCTTGATTCACTACTTGGTTATCGTTATAATTTGAGTATAAATTATTAAACAAGGAGGAAATAACAATGGCAGTAAATATCGATAAAGATGCTTGCATCGGATGTGGTGCTTGTGTAGGAGGATGCCCTGTAGGAGCTCTTTCATTAGACGATGAAGGAAAATCAGTTTGTGACGAAGGAACTTGCATCGACTGCGGTTCATGCGTAGGAACTTGCCCTGTTGGAGCAATCAACCAGTAATTCAAATTTAAACACATTTGCCAAGCTTAATGCTTGGCATTTTTTTTCGAAAGGAGATCACATGAAACAAAAACCAGGATGGGTATTACCCGATTTAAAAGAAGCACAAAAGCGTACTACAAATACAATTGATCGTATTGATACATTTAATATTCCTGAAGATGCTCGTATGATGGGAAGAGGAAAAAAATATTTTATTTCTACATATGGCTGCCAGGCCAATGAGCGTGATAGTGAAACATTGGCTGGTATTCTAGATGAATTAGGATTTACTCCAAATGAAACGGCTGAAGGCAGTGATGTCATTATCATCAATACGTGTGCCATTCGTCAAAATGCGGAAGAAAAAGTATTGGGTGAGATTGGTAACTTCAAACGTTTATATCGCGAAAATAAAGATCTTGTGATTGGTGTTTGTGGATGTATGGCACAAGAGGAAGGTTTAGTTGAAACTTTATTAACGAAATATCCTCAAGTTCGTTTATTGTTTGGAACACATAATATTCAAGAACTTCCTAGCATGCTTTATAGTTGTATGGTTGAGGGTAAAAAAGTTGTAAAGATCTATTCTAAAGAAGGAGAAGTTTACGAAAATCTACCAGTACACCGTTTTGGAACATTCAAGGCTTGGGTCAACATTATGTATGGTTGCGATAAATTCTGTACATATTGTATTGTTCCTTATACGCGTGGAAAACAGCGTTCACGTAAGATGTCTGAAATTTTAAAAGAAGTGCAGCAACTTAAGGATGAGGGGTATAAAGAAATCACATTACTTGGACAAAACGTAAATGCGTATGGAAAAGATATGGATAATGAACAGGATTTTGCGACATTATTAGAAGAAGTGGCTAAGATTGGAATTCCTCGTGTTCGTTTTACAACAAGTCATCCTTGGGATTTCTCGGAAGAAATGATTGATATTATCGCAAAATATGACAATATCATGCCATTTATTCATTTGCCACTACAATCAGGAGATGATGATGTACTTAAGTTAATGGGTCGTCGTTATACAAAAGAATCTTACTTAGCTTTATATGATAAAATTGTCAATACAATTCCAAATGTTTCTGTTTCAACCGATATCATTGTTGGTTTCCCAAATGAAACCGATGAGCAGTTTGAACACACTCTAGATGTGGTTCGTTATTGTAAATACGACAATGCCTTTACGTTTATTTTCTCAGCAAGACCTGGTACACCAGCCAGCCGTATGCATGATTCTGTTGATATGGAGACAAAGAGAAAGCGTTTGGCAAAATTAAATAAAACATGGAATGATCTAGCTTTAGAAAAGAATAAAGCTTATGTCGGTCGTACTGTTACTGTATTAGTGGATGGCTTAAGCAAAAAGAATGAAAATGTATATTCTGGATATACAGACACGCAAAAATTAGTTAACTTTAAAGGTGAAAATATTCAGCCTGGAGAATTTGTAGAAGTCGAAATCACAGATGCGAAAAGTTTCTCTTTAGATGGCGTTGCGGTGTGATATAATTTAGAAAAATAATACTATTTAAAAGGAGATAATATGAAAGAAGAAAAAATTCCTTCATTAACAGAAAAAATCCGTATTTTTGCCCTTGGTGGTTTAGATGAAGATGGTAAAAACTTATTCTGTGTGGAGGTGGATGAATTCATCTATGTAATAGAGGCAGGTATCAAGTTTCCTGACAACAAGGAATCTTTAGGTATCGAATTTATTATTCAGGATTTTACGTATTTAGTTGAAAATAAAGATCGTGTCGCAGGTATTTTTATTACGCATGGTCATGATGACGTAATGGGAGCTTTACCATATTTATTAAAACAAGTCCCTTGTGATGTTTATACCGCTCCATTAGCTGTCAAAGAAGTACAGAAAATGATTCGTCAGGAACATATTACAGGTGTGCGTGTGCATTCTGTAAAGCGTAATGATAAAAAGCGTATTGGTAAAAGAAGAGTTGTCTTCTTCCCAATTACGCATGCTTATCCAGGAACATTTGGTTTAGCGATTGGTACAGATCAAGGCTATATTGTATATTCTGGTGAATTTATTGAAGACTATGATGATTTAGATGATGCATATCGTGCCGATTTCACAACAATTTCAGAACTTGGTAACGAAGGCGTATTGGTTTTGTTGCAGGAAAGTAAAGGTGCAGAAAGAAGTGGACACACTTCTCCGAGTCATCGTATTTCCCCTAAGCTTCTACAAGTTTTAGAAACCCATGAAAATAAGCGTGTCTTTGTGAGTGTGTATACACAAAGTGTATATCGTATTCAGGAAATCATTGATTGTTGTATGGCAAGCCGTCGTAAGATGGTATTCTATTCAAAAGAATTGCGTGATTTAGTAGGACGATTAAAAGAAATTGGTTACGAAGTGGATCCTTCTTTAGTGATTGATCCAGCTGATTTTGATAACTCTATGAAAGATGTTGTCGTCATTATTTCGGGTCAAGGTAAATCTTTATTCAAAACCATCAACAACATTGCCAACAATGAATTAGAATCGATTGTATTTGATCAGGATGATGTCATTGTGGTCGCAAGTCCAGTTGTGCCTGGTGTTGAAAATGAATTCAAAAGCATGGAAAATGACATGTACAAAAAAGAGGGTGAAATCATCGTCTTAGATAAGAATGTTTTGAGTATGCACCCTAGTAAAGAAGATTTGAAGATGATGATCTTCCTTACAAAACCAAAATACTATATTCCTATTAAGGGAGAATATCGTTTATTACACATGAATTCGCAGATTGCGGTTGAAATGGGATATGATCCAAGTCGTATCATCATTTTAGATAATGGTCAGGTTGCCACTTTTGAAAATCGTAAATTAGTTTCTTGTGCAATGGAATTAGAACTTCATGAAACGATGATCGATGGAAAAGAAAACTGGGATATGGCGGGTGTCGTATTAAAGGATCGTGAGACTTTAAGTACAGATGGCGTTATGATCTTGGCTATTGGTATCAACGCAAAGACAAAGAAGATCATTAATGGTCCAGATGTACAAAGTCGTGGCTTGATCTATTTGCGTGATGCAGAATACATCACGGGTGATGTAGCTAAAATCATGGAGGATACGATCAATGAGGCGGTTGAAAATAAGACGTATGACAATTTAGAAACGCGTAACTTGATTCGTGATAAGGTTTCTAAATATCTTTATAAACAAACCGCAAAAAGACCGATGATCTTACCGGTTATTTTAGAAATAAACTTAAATAAGTAGAAAGTGGGGTAAGTATGGCAAAAGCCAGAAAAAAAACAACACGAAGAAAATCTACGAAAAAGAAAACACAAACGTCTTGGTTGCACTCAAACTTATTTCGTTTGTGTTTCCTTATTTGTATGATATGTATTAGCTTTATAGCGACTTTAGAATTTGGAGTTGTAGGTGCATTTTTACATCACTTCTTTGAATTTCTATTTGGAATCTTGACAAATATATTGTTTTTAATGACATGTGTCTTTTGTAGCGTTGCGATTTTTCACAAAGAATATTTGCCATTAAGAAAAAGATATTTGTTTGGAATTTTATTTTTTGTGCTTGGTTTAAGCCTGATGTCATCCATTATGGAGTTTAAACCACACCCAGGAAGTTATGGGCTTGATTTTGTGCTTGGTAATGCTGGAAATATTATCACAGGTAATCTTTCAACGCATGCAGGTCTAATGGGTGTTTTATTACTATGCTTCTTCCAGTCATTGTTTGATTATGCGGGAAGCTATGTAATGGTACTATTGTTTTTTGTGCTAGCTATTTTAATGTTTGGTTATGAAAAAATCGTGGGTTATGAAAGAAAACCTAAAAAAGTAATGAAGAGTGCTCCAATCAAGGAAACACCGGTTTCGATTGATCGTAAAAACTTTATTTTTGAAGATGAAGATACAAATGAATCAAGTTTTCAAATTATTAACGCGGATCCTGTAAAGCCTGTACAACCAGATCCAGTGGATGAAGAAAAAGAAGCGGATGAGCCTTTGATTATTGGAGATTTAGAACCTAGAAAACCTAGCTTTATGGTGGATGTGGATGATGAGCCTAGTCCTGTAGAGACTAAAAAAGAAGTTCCTGTTGTCAATGAGGGTGTTGTAGAAAAGGTTGAACCTAAACATTATGTTGCGGATGAAAATTCGAATTTTAAAAACTATAAGCTTCCAAAATTAAATGTTTTAGAGGATATGGAAAGAAAATCAAGATCCAATGCGAATGTGACTACAGCGAAGGAAAAAGGTGAAAAACTGATTGAGATCTTACATGAATTTGGTGTGGAGGCTAAGCTTGTACAGATTCATATTGGTCCAAGTGTCACAAAGTTTGAAATCAAACCAGAACTTGGTGTTCGTGTGAATAAAATCAGTAACTTACAAAATGATATCAAGATGGGGCTAGCGGCTAAGGATATTCGTATTGAAGCACCGATCCCGGGTAAGGCAAGTGTTGGAATTGAAATTCCAAACGTTGAAAAGACAAGTGTTCAGATGAAGGATTTGATGCGTACAATACCGGATTCTATGAAAGATAAAAAGTTGCTTTTCTGTTTAGGAAAAGACTTAATGGGAAATAATGTCTATGGCGAATTAAATCGTATGCCACACTTATTGATTGCAGGAGCTACGGGTAGTGGTAAATCGGTATGTGTCAATGCGATTATTTCTTCGGTTTTAATGCGAACAAAGCCAGATGAAGTAAAATTAGTTTTGATTGATCCTAAAAAAGTGGAGTTTACTCCATATAATGATGTACCACATTTATTATCTCCAGTGATTACGGATGGTGATCTTGCTAATAAGGCATTAAAGGTCATTGTAGAAATGATGGATCGTCGTTATGACTTGTTTGGTGAATTAGGTGTTCGTAATATTACGGCATATAATGAGTATGTCAAAAATCATGAGGATGATCATTTAAAAGTATTGCCTCGTATTGTGATTATCATTGATGAGTTGGCCGATTTGATGTTGGTGGCAGCTAAAGAAGTTGAAGCAAGTATTCAAAGAATTACACAACTTGCTCGTGCCGCCGGTATTCATTTGATTGTTGCCACACAAAGACCGAGTGTGGATGTCATTACAGGTGTTATTAAGGCAAATATTCCAAGTCGTATTGCGTTTGCGGTATCACAATCTGTCGATTCAAGAACGATTTTGGACCAAGCTGGAGCAGAGCGTTTGCTAGGAAATGGAGATATGTTGTATTTACCAAATGGTGAGACGAGTCCTAGACGTATTCAGGGTGTCTTTATTAAGGATGAAGAAGTCAATAACATTTGTGCATTTGTGAAATCGCAGGCAAGACCAAAATATGATGATGCCTTTATTCAATTAAAAGATTTACAAAATCAAGGAAATGAAGCGGGAAATGTTACGGCCGATCCTTTGTATGAGGAAGTGAAGCGTTTTGTGATCGCATCTAGAAAGGCAAGTACGTCTTTGATTCAAAGAAAGTTCTCTGTGGGTTATTCTAGAGCGGCAAGATTGATGGATGTTTTAGAGGCAAATGGTATCATTGGTCCTGCAAGAGGAAGTAAGCCTAGAGAAATTTTAGTGCAAAACACTTTAGAAGATGGCATAGATTCTATATAATAGGAGAAGAAAGGAATTTAGTACTATGAATATATTTTTAAAATCAGCAGGAAAACAAGAGGGAACATCTTGTGTTTCAAATATGGTTCAATTGGGAGACTTCTTTTATTTAAGTGGTCAGACTGGACTTGGCGAAAGCATTCAGGAACAGACAATTACAGCTATCAATAAGGTTATTGATGTTTTATCAAACTATGGTTTACAGCTTCACCATGTTGTGAAGTTCACTGTGTATTTAAAGAATATCGAGGATAAAGAAGCATTCTTGAATACATTCAAAAACTTTGTCGATGAACCATTCCCAGCATGTACAATTGTAGAAGTATCGAATTTAGTCGATAATGCCACAGTATGTATTGAGGGTCTTGGCGTGAATACACTTCGTCATGAAGAACAAATGCAACAATCAAGTTGCTCACATGATTGTTCATCATGTGGTGGAGGTTGCCACTAATACACCGGTTAATCCGGTGTGTTTTTATTTAGATAGCGGAAAATTTGTTTCAGCGTTTGTTGGATTCGTTTAGGATGATCACAATCTAGGGTGGATCCATCATGAAATGTGATTGTGCAAGTGGATTGAAAGTAAGTGACGTCTTGAATATTGGCATAATTGATCCAGATACAGTCATGTGCTTTTTTTGATTTATTAGGAAAGTAGATTTCCTTTCTTGAAATCGATACGACAACAGGGATATATTTTTTAACTTTCATTTGATAGACAAAGGCTTCTTGTCTTCCTTTAAGGGTAGATCCATTCAACAAGCATTTTTCGTTTAAATAGTTTTGCGTGCTTAAACTCTTGTGGTATAGCTTTTCATCTTCTTTAACTGTGCACACAGTACTGGATTTGTATTCGTAGTATAAATAGTTCATACATACTATGATACGATTCCAATGTGAAAAAGACATAAAAAAAAGAAAGTTTCTTAAAAAACTTTGTGAGTACCCATCTGATAACCCCTAGGAAATTTCAAGTCCTCTAGCCATGGCATAT
>NZ_QSPK01000004.1 GCF_003436425.1 Eubacterium sp. TM05-53 | reverse complement strand
CAGCTTTTCACATGCCGCATTCCCCTGTTCCGAAACCAAAATCTTAATATATAAAAAAATAGAGCTCTTCAACTCTATTTAAAATGCTCATAAGCAATACGATTTATATTCGCCATAACATCAGCGCCCTTATTCCCTAAATCAGTTAAAACAACTATACTATATGATGTATTACATTCTACAAAACCTACACTATTCAAAGCAGAATCATACATACCATATTTTTGAGGCATACTTAATTGTGTATCTCTATCTAAATATTCACCTGGTTCTGCCTTTTCCATATTCTCAATCAAATCTTTATAATCTTCTTTATGTTCATATAAATAAGTCACCACATCATTCATTGTATTAGCAGTTGAAACATTATCTTCTGTATAATAGTTTTCACTGATAAAATCCGTATATTTTGTCATAGCTTCCTTATATTCTTTCCAGCCGCCAAGATTTTCATATAAAATATGACCCGCATCATTATCTGAATATTCAATCAAATCATCCAAAAGATCACTTAAAGGAATCTGACTACCAATACCATAATTTGAATTAATAACCCCTGCATCTTCATGCATATATCCACTGTATGTAAATGTTGAATCTAATGTATACTCACCATCATTTACTTTATCATAATACAACATTGCCAAAGGTAATTTATAAATGCTTGCCGCAATAAACTCATCCTTCTCGTTCATACTATATTTAATGTTATGTTCTAAATCCGTGATACAGTATGCTACTTTTTCATGATCAATACCATTCTCTTGAAAATATGCTTCTATCTCTTTTGCCAAATCCATATCAATATATTGACTATTATCTTTATTTTCAACTTCCGTATTTTGATCTTCTCCGATTTCAGACATTCCCTGATATGCCTTTTTCTCAGTGTTCTTCATTTCAACCGCAAATACACAAAGTACAATCAACAATGCAGATAATAAAGAAATAATAATAATTTTGTTTTTCTTATCCATAATAGACCCTTTCAAACTATGAAAAAGAGTCTATACAGACTCTTTTATATATTAATGTTTAAAATGACGTACTCCTGTAAATACCATTGCGATGCCGTGTTCATTACATTCATCAATTGAAAGTTGATCTTTAATAGATCCACCCGGCTGAATAATTGCAGTTACACCCGCTTTGATAGCTTCTTGAACTGTATCTGGCATTGGGAAGAAAGCATCACTTGCCAATACAGAACCTTTCGCCTTTTCACCAGCCTGTTCAATCGCAATCTTAGCTGCTCCAACACGGTTCATTTGTCCAGCACCAACACCAACTGTCATATCATCTTTTGCCAAGACAATCGCATTTGATTTTACATGCTTAACAACTTTCCAACCAAACAACAATTGCTTGATTTCTTCTTCCGTAGGTTTACGATTTGTCACACATTTTAAATCTTCTTCGTTAATTGTATGCTGATCCATCTCTTGAACCAATAGACCATCATTAACATTTGTATATTTTAACGCACTTGAAACAGATAAGCTAGTATCTAATTTCATTAATCGAATATTTTTCTTACGAGTTAAGATTTCCAACGCTTCATCAGAGAAGTCTGGCGCAATAATGATTTCCAAGAAGATCTTAGATAATTTTTCGGCCAAACCCTTTTCAACCTTTGCGTTCAACGCTACGATACCACCAAAAATTGAAATTGAATCCGCTTCATAAGCTTTATCCCAAGCCGCTTCAATATTTTCACCAATACCAACTCCACATGGATTCATGTGCTTAACACCTACAGCTGCATATTGACCTTCAAAATCTTTTAAGATTTCAATAGCCGCATTTCCATCCTGGATATTATTATAAGACAATTCTTTACCATGAAGCTGAGTCGCATTTGCCAAAGAATATTGAGGATTCATTCCTTTATAGAAAGCAGCCTTTTGATGAGGATTTTCACCATAACGCAAGTCTTGAACCTTATCAAAAGTAATAGTCATACTTTCTGGGAATTCTTCATGTGTTCTCTTAGTTAAATAATCTGCGATCATCGCATCATAACGAGCTGTATGACGGAATACTTTTGCAGCTAAACGCTCACGCGTTTCCAAAGTAGTTTCTTGGTTTTCTCTAATTTCTTCAAGAACTTTATCATAATCTTTTGGATCACAAAGAACTGGAATACTTTGATAGTTTTTAGAAGCACTACGAAGCATACTTGGACCACCAATATCAATGTTCTCAATAATTTCTTCGTGTGTTACCCCTGGTTTTAATACAGTTTCTTTAAAAGGATATAGATTCACACAAACCAAATCAATATATTCAATTCCTAATTCTTGTAGTTGGCGTACATGATCTGGATTTGAACGAACACAAAGTAATGCACCATGAACTTTTGGATGTAAAGTTTTCACACGACCATCCATAATTTCAGGAAAACCAGTTACTTCACTGATTCCGATTGGATGAATTCCAGCTGCCTCAAGGGCTTTTTTTGTTCCTCCAGTTGAAATGATTTCATATCCACAATCTACTAATCCTTGTACAAATTCAACTAAACCTGTTTTATCAGATACACTTACTAATGCTCGCTTCATTCTTTTTCCTCCTCAATACTTTTTGCGACTTGTTCAATGACTTGCCAAAACAAATCATATTCCATCGCATGTACATGCGATTCTAATGTTTCTAAATCCCAAGACGGATCGATCGCAACTCTTTCCTGACGAATAATAGGACCTGTATCCACACCTTCATCCACAAAATGAACAGTGACTCCAGTTTGCGCTACTTTTGCCTCATACGCATCCGCAATACTATGAGCTCCTGGAAATTCAGGTAAATAAGCTGGATGCAAATTGATGATACGATTTGGATAAGCACTTAATAAAGTGTGTCCAATAAAACGCATATATCCACTTAATACAATCAAATCTACCTTTTTTTCTTTTAAAACTTCTAAGATAGCTGCTTCATAACCTGCTTTACCATCGTATCCCTTTGGATTAAAGTAAAACTCTTCTACTCCGTGATTACGCGCACGAACTCTAGCATATGCATTTTCTTTATCCGCAATCAAACATGCACAATTCACATGCAAAGATCCATCTTCAATATGTGATAAGATTGTTTCAAAGTTAGTGCCCGAACCACTCGCAAATACCGCAATATTTACCATTGGACATCTACCTGTCCTGTTTCAGTTACTTTACCAACTACATAGCTAGGTTCATTGATTTCATTTAATACAGCTTGAACCTTTTCAACATCCGCTGGATCTACAGCCATCACAAAACCAAGTCCCATATTATATACGTTGTACATTTCTTTCGTAGAAATATCTCCATTTTTTTGAATCAAATCAAAGATTGGAGGTTTTGGGAACGCCTTTGTATCAATTTCAACACCCATACCCTCTTTTAACATACGAGGTACGTTTTCATAGAATCCACCACCTGTGATGTGACTGCAAGCTTTTAAAGTAATGCCTGATGCTTTAATATGCTTTAATGCTTTTACATAAATTTTTGTAGGCGCAAGTAATGCCTCTCCTAAAGTTTTACCTAATTCATCATAATAAGTATTCAAAGATTCTTCTGTAATATCGAATACATTACGAACCAATGAGAAACCATTACTGTGAACACCTGTTGAAGGAAGCCCAATTAACACATCTCCTACATTTAGATCTTTACCAGTAATCATGTCTTTTTTATCGCATACACCAACCGCAAAACCAGCTAAATCATAATCATCTTCTGGCATTAAACCTGGATGTTCTGCAGTTTCTCCACCAATCAAAGCAGCTTCAGATTGTAAACAACCCTCAGATACACCCTTCACAATGTCTGCAATTTTTTCTGGAACATTCTTTCCACATGCGATGTAATCTAAGAAGAATAGTGGTTCTCCACCTGCACATGCGATATCATTCACGCACATCGCAACGGCATCAATTCCAATTGTGTCATGCTTATTCATAACCATCGCAAGTTTAACTTTTGTACCACAACCATCTGTACCAGAAAGTAATACAGGCTCTTCCATATCTTTAATTTTAGATAATGAAAAAGCACCAGAGAAACCACCAAGTCCTCCTAATACTTCTGGACGCATTGTTTTCTTAACATGCTCCTTAATCAATTCAACAGATTTATATCCTGCCTCTAAACTAACGCCTGCTGCTGCATAATGTTCTGCCATACTCTACTCCTTTACCTCATCTTTATAATCTTGTAAATCTTCTGGATATTCACCTGTACAACAAGCTAAACAGCTTGTTTCAGGCACACACTTTTTAAAGTCTTCAACACTTAAGAAACGCAACGAATCCACCTGGAACAATTGTTCCATTTCATCTACTGTATAGTTAAAAGCCGCCAAATCTTTTTGTGCCGTTGAATCCGCCCCATATAAACAAGGATATTTCAACATTGGCGAAGCTATACGTAAATGCACTTCTTTTGCGCCTGCCTCTTTTAATAATTGACAAATTCGACGTGATGTAAAACCTTTCACAACACTATCATCTACTAAATAAACTCTTTTATCTTTAACAACCGAACTGATCGCATTTAAACGAACACGCATACCTTGCATTCTTTGTTGTTCTGTTGGACGAATAAATGTAGAACCAATATAACGGTTTTTAATTAATCCCGTTTCATATGGTACATTCAATGTTCTGGCAAAACTTGCCGCTGCACTTAAAGCTGAATCAGGAACACCAACAACGATATCCGCTTCAACATTCTCTTCTTTAGCTAAATAGTAACCACATTGTTTTCTTACTTCATGAACCGTTAAACCATTATGAACACTATCCGGTCTAGAATAATATACATACTCTAAAGCACAAGCTTTAGTTTCTGTTTCTTCAACAATTTGACTCGACTTCATGCTTTCACGACTGAAACAAATTAATTCCCCCGGATTTACTTCACGAACAAATTCTCCACCAAGGATTGGGAATGAACAAGTTTCACTACTGATGCAATACCCTTCATCTACCTTGGCAATATATAAAGAGCGAATGCCGTGTGGATCTCTTACTACGTACAAATTATCTTTTGTGATGACCATAAATGTATAAGCACCACTCATCATACGACATGCCTTCGCAATTTTTTCTTCAAAAGAACCTGGATTCAATTGAATCAAATGTGCTAATAATTCTGAATCACTTGTACCTTGGAAAATCAAACCTTCATTTTCTAATTTTGTTCTTAAAGAAATCGCATTCGTGATCATCCCACTTGATACAACCGCAAAATATCTTTGATGACTACGCACCATGATTGGCTGAACATTTTCTAATTGAGAATCATTTTTTGTTGCCATGCGAAGCTGACCAATCGCAATATCACCTTCTAAAGAATTTAATGTATCTTGTTTTAAATTCTCTGATAATAAGCCTAATCCCTTTTTACAAACAACATTTTCTCCATCACTAACAGCTAATCCAACACCATCTTGTCCTCGATGTTGAATAGCATGCATTGCTAAATAGATATTCTGGGCGGCTTGTTCTACATTGAACAAGCCAACGATCCCAGAAGAATCTTGAACTACTTTTTTCAACGTCATTCTACTTCACCTGCTTGTGTGTAAAATAACGAACACCATTTGCGAAAATATCCTGGTCTTTATTTCCAGCAATATTCTGGAACAAGCCTTTTTCATAACGCTCACTGTGACCCATCTTACCAAAGATCTTTCCATCTTCAGAGAAGATACCTTCGATAGCCATACTTGAACCATTTAAGTTGTCTTTTCCATCCATTGTTGGAACACCCTTTTCATTTACATATTGTGTTGCAACCTGGCCATTTTCAATCAACTTATTCAACACTTCTTCACTCGCAACAAATTTACCTTCGCCATGACTAACAGCAACTGAATATACATTTCCAGCTTTCATACCTGCAAGCCAAGGAGAAGCATTACTTGTAATACGTGTACGTGCAATATGAGAAACGTGACGGTTGATATTATTTCTAAATAATGTTGGATTTTCTGCATCCAATTTTTCAATATCACCATAAGGTAATAATCCCGATTTGATCAATGCCTGGAATCCATTACAGATACCTAAGATCAAACCATCATTTGCACGCATTGTATCGATTGCTTGAGCAATCTTTGGATTTCTCAATACATTCGCAATAAATTTACCTGAACCATCTGGCTCATCTCCACTACTAAATCCACCAACAATCATCAAAATTTGAGCTGTACTGATTTCATCTGCTAAAGTTTCAATACTCTTTTGAATGTTTTCTACAGTTAAGCTATTAAATACGATTTGTTTAACTTCAGCACCCGCACGTTCAAACTTAGCTGTTGTATCAAATTCGCAGTTTTGTCCAGGGAAGATAGGAATGATTACTTTTGGTTTTTCCACAACAACCTTAGACATTGGCACTTCTGCATCATTTAAAGGAGTTTCTAAAGTATCTTTTCCTTCATCCACTATCATTGGATAAATTTCACTATAACGTTTTGTCCAAGCCTTTAATGCATCTTCAATTTCAACTGTTTCATCATTTAATACAATCTTAGAATCATCATTTAAAATACCAATCAATTCTAAATGTTCATCTTGAATGCTTTCTGTAGCTTCAACGATCATTGAACCCAAATTGAATCCATATACATCTTCTTCTGTGTTGATCGCAACACCGACTTTAGATCCAAATGCCATCTTCGCAATAGTTGCACCTAAACCACCAAATTTAATTGTACTTGCCGCAACAATTTTCTTTTCCTGCATTAATTTATGAACCGTTTCAAAATTTTCTTTTAATTGTTCATAGTTTGGAACATTATTTTTAACTGGTGTATGTTTTACCAAATATACATAGTCTCCAGGATTTTTAAATGAAGCCGAAACAATATCATCCGTTTTAGCTGTTGTTACCGCAAATGTGATCACTGTTGGTGGTACATGAATATCTTTATACGTTCCACTCATAGAGTCTTTACCACCAATACTTGGTGTTTCAAATGCCAATTGTGCATCAATCAAACCTAATAACGCTTCAAATGGTTGTCCCCATTTTTGTGCATCTGCATCTAAGTGCTCAAAATATTCCTGATTTGATAAACGACACTTCTTATAGTCCGCACCTAATGCTGTAACACGAGCCAATGCTTCAACAACTGAATAACTAGCACCTAAATATGGAGAATATTTAGATACTTTTGGATCATATCCATATGTCATAACCGAACATGTATTTGTCATTCCATGAACCGGTAATTTTTGTACAGAACCTTCTTCAGGCGTTAATTGATATTTACCTCCAAATGGCATCAATACTGTACTCTTACCGATTGACGCATCAAACATTTCTGCCAAACCAATCTGACTTGCGACATTCGCATCTTGTAATACTGTATTTAAATCGGATTTAACTGCATCAAATGGATGTTCATCATATTCATTTTCGCAAACATCAACAACCTGATGCTGACGAACACCGTTAGTATCCAAGAAAGCACGAGACATATCAACAATTGTTTCACCACGCCATTTCATGACTAAACGATTTGTATCTGTAACATCTGCAACTTTGATAGCTTCTAAGTTTTCCTTATATGCTTCTTCTTTGAATTTTTCAAAATCTTTGGCTTCAATACATACAGCCATACGTTCTTGTGATTCACTAATAGCTAATTCTGTACCGTCTAAACCTTGATATTTAACTGGAACTGCATCCAAGTTGATATCCAATCCGTCTGCAAGTTCACCTACGGCAACACTAACTCCACCCGCTCCAAAGTCATTAGCCTTTTTAATTAATTTTGTACAAGCAGGATTTCTAAATAAACGCTGCAATTTACGTTCGATCAAGGCATTACCTTTTTGAACTTCACTTGAACATTTTTCCAAACTTGTTTCATTATGTTCTTTACTTGAACCAGTAGCTCCACCGATTCCATCACGACCAGTAGCTCCACCAATCATAACGATAATATCGCCAGCTTGTGGTTGTTCACGTTTTACATGTGATTTAGGAGCAGCACCAACAACAGCACCCACTTCCATACGTTTCGCAACATAGCCATCATCATAGATTTCGTCTACAAATGTAGTTGCCAAACCAATTTGGTTACCATAACTTGAATATCCATGAGCTGCTGTTTTAGAAATCTTTGATTGAGGTAATTTGTGCTCTAATGTTTCACTAATTGGTTTTGTGATGTCTCCAGCACCTGTAATACGCATTGCTTGATATACATAGCTACGTCCTGATAATGGGTCACGAATGGCTCCACCAATACATGTACTTGCTCCACCAAATGGTTCAATTTCTGTTGGGTGGTTATGTGTTTCATTTTTAAACATCAATAGCCATTGTTCGTCTTTTCCATCTACATCCACTGTGATTTCCACACTGCACGCATTGATTTCATCGGTAATCTCCATATCATCAAGCTTACCTTGTTTACGAAGATATTTACCGGCAATAGTAGCCATGTCCATCAATGTTTTTTCTTTACGATTTCCATGAACTTCCTGACGTAATTTTAAATATTTATCATAAGAAGCCTGTAATTCATCGGATAATGTATCCAAATGGAAACATACATCATCCAATACAGTTTCAAAAGTAGTATGACGGCAGTGATCTGACCAATATGTGTCCAGCACACGTAGTTCAGTCATTGTGCAATCTCTTTTTTCTTCCTTTTCAAAATAACGTTGAACATGCTCAATGTCCGCTTGAGACATGGCCAACCCTAAAGTCTGACGTAAAGAATCTAATTCTTCTTTACTCATTTTTGTAAATCCTTCTAATACAGGAACATCTTTTACTTCAACGTCCTGATCATCTACTAATACAGAAAGGTCTTTAACACGTGCTTCAACAGGGTTAACAATATAATGTGTGATTTTATTAAGTGTTTCTTCATCTACTGGGTTTGCGAACACTAATAAAGTACCTGAATGAATACGTACTGTTTGTTTGTTGTTCAAAAGCATCAAACATTGCATTGCACTGTCTGCTCTTTGATCGTATTGACCTGGCAAAAATTCATATGCCAAATATGATTTACCTGTTAAATCTACAGAATCATATACATCATCTGTAACGACTTCGCTACAAACATTTTTCTTTAATAATTCAATATCATTTTCGTCGGCATCAAAAATATCATATAGATTGTATTTTGTAAGACCAAAATCTTCTTTTAAAGATAGAGATTGTCTTAATTCAGCCGCTAATGATTCACTTTCAACCTGAAACTGTTCTTTTTTATGAACAAAAATACGAGTATCCATTTCCTTCTCCTTATTCAACAATTGACTGTTCTAATACTTTTTGTGCTTGTTCTTTTTTAAATTCAACAATTTTATCCTGCAATGACTTATCGTTAAGTCCAATCATCTGGCAAGCTAAAATAGCTGCATTTCTTGCCCCTGATTTTCCAATCGCTACAGTCGCAACAGGAACACCTTGAGGCATTTGTACTGTCGATAATAATGAATCCAATCCACCTAAAGCAGATGTCTGAATAGGGATTCCAATAACTGGCAACGGCGTAGAGCTAGCTAAAACTCCAGCTAAATGTGCTGCTCCTCCGGCTGCCGCAATAATAACCTGAATTCCACGTTCACATGCTGTCTTTGATAATTCCAAAACAGCTTCTGGAGTACGGTGAGCACTTAATACACGAACTTCATAGCCAACTTGAAAGTCGTCTAATTGTTTCATGCAGCCTTCCATACTTGGTAAGTCCGAACGAGAACCCATCACAATTAAAACACGCTTTGTTTCCATAAATGACCTTCCTTTCAAAACAAAAAAAAGCGCACCTATAGTAGGCACGCTTAAAAAAGCAATTCTTCTCTATCAATTGTGGTAAATCTTCTTAAGACCATAAGTAAGACCTCCAAAATCAGAAAAAACACTTCTGCAAGATTATAATACCTAAAACCAACTCAAATGACAACCCATATTTCATGAAAGTTGTTCTCTTGGAGTAAATAATTTATATTTTCTTAAATCAAATACATAGACTATCGAACTCAATCCCCAGGTAATTGGATACAACCAGTGTGTTAAATACAGACTATGTATACTTTGTCCTATTGTCATTAATACAACAACACGAACGGCACACCAACACACAAGCATAACTACCATCGGCATTACAGGACGTCCTAGACCTCTTAAAATACTTGAAACCACATGTGAAAAACCTAAAAGAACATAAAAGAAAGCACAAATTTTAGCACGATCCACTCCAATCGCAATTACTTCTGGATTTTGATTAAAGAATGAAATAAAGGTTGGCGCAAATAAGTAGATCAAAATACCCAAACATTCAATCATTAATAATGCAGCTGCAAGCCCAAACAAGATTCCTTTTCGTGAACGCTCCTTTTGTCCAGCTCCTTCATTTTGGGAAACAAACGTCGTAAGTGCCATCGAAAAAGAAATTTCAGGAAGGAAAATAAATCCTTCTACCTTTGAATACGCACCAATACCCGCAATGGCAGCTGCACCAAACGAATTAATATACGACTGAATCATCACGTTCGCAAAATCAATGACACAACCTTGTAGTCCTGTTGGCAATCCATAAATGCAGATTTGTTTAAGATTTTCAAAATCCAAAGATAAATGCGTCCAAGAAATATGTAAAATACTATCTTCTCTTGCGAGTTGCACAGCACATAAAAACATACTCGCAAACTCTGAAATGATTGTGGCCCAGGCAGCTCCTGCAACGCCCATCTTAAATACAGTGATAAATACCACATCTAAAATGACATTCAATATCGAACTTACAATCAAATAATATAGTGGATGTTTGGCATCGCCTCCAGCACGAATGATACCCACAAGCATGTTGTACAAGACTAAAGAAAAACCGCCTAAAAAATAAATTTTTAAATATGTAGAAGATAAACTAAATACTTCTTTAGGCAATCCCATCCACATCAACATTTGATCAGTTAGTAAATAACCAACTCCAGTCATAATAAGACCTAACAAGATACCAAATGTAGCCGTTGTATATACGGCTTTTTTTGTTCTTTCTTCATCTTGTGCCCCTATCGCATTGGCAATAATGACACTAGCTCCTGTCGCAAAACCATTAAAGAAACCAACAAATAAAAAAATCAAAGAGCCAACACTTGTAACGGCAGCCAACGCATTCTGCCCTAGAAAATTCCCTACAATCAGTGCATCTACAGTATTGTAGAGTTGTTGAAAAAGATACCCGATAAATATAGGTATCGCATAGCCAATGATTTGTTTAGCAATACTTCCTTTTGTCATTAACTGAATCGAACTTTGTTTCGCCATAAAATTCCTCCCCATACAAGAAAAGCCTGCACCAACATTAAGTTAGTACAGGACTTTGCTTTGCCCTAATATTCATTAGAATACATCATGTGTTATTTATTTACAATATGAGCTGTCGCAATAGATTGAGCCCAATTATAAATAGATGTTGTATGCATTCCTTTAATATTCTTATTTCTTAAGCAATATGTTTTAGTTGAATCTACAGGCAAATAACCACATAGTTCACTTTGACGAACTAACGCATTATGATAATTCTCTTTAGATACTTCATTATCTGAAGTATACATGCCTGCATCTAGATACGTATCTAGTTGTTCATCACTTAAACGACCAAAATTATTTGTAGCACCTGTTCTTAAAATGAAATTAATACCTGTATCACCTGGAGATCCATAAGAAAATCCAAGATATGTTGCATCCCAGCTACCTGTTTGTGCATCATCCTGCACTGTATTAATGACCGTATTAAATTCAACTGTATTGGCTTTAAAATCAATTCCGATCGCATTTAAACACTTTTGTAAAACTGGAATCAAAGAATCCAAAGAATCCTTATCCTTATTTGCCAAGAAACGAACTATTAATTTTTCACCATCTTTATAACGATATCCATCATCTGCCAATTTATATCCTGCATCCTCTAAGATTTGGTTGGCCTTTTCTACATCATAATCATAATAAGTAACGCCATCGACCTTTTCTTCATTACGAATCATTGGTCCGTTATTTAAAGAAACAGGATTTCCAAAAGTACCAGGCTTATAAGCCATGCCTTCAATTTGATAGTAATTATCAATATATTCTTGTGCATTAAATCCATATCCGATGGCTTTTCTTACCGCAACATCACTGCAAGCTCCCGCATATGAATTAAAGATAATGAAGCTTTCACGATCACTTGGATAAGAATCTACGGATAAACTCTTATTCTTTTGAACAGATTTAATTTTATTTGCCTCAATCACATCCGGAATATAGTCCACTGTTCCATTTTCCAATTCTTTAACTTCTGTTGAAGTATCTGTCTTTTTGATCATGATCTTTGAAATTTGATATTGTCCTTTTTTAGCCTTAAACTCTGAATTTAAAACTAAACTAGCCCCACTTGTCTTCTCAAACTTCTTCAATACATAAGCCCCCGTTCCAATTGGCTTACTATTCTTCTTTTCAATGTTTTCTGTTTTACCTTTTTTATAATTTAAATATTCAGCACTACAGATTTTCTGTGTTCCAAGGGTAGAAACCGCATCAATTCTTGGCTTATCCAAATGGAAAACAACTGTATAGTTATCTGGCGTTTCAATGCCATTAAAGCTAGATGCATCTGCATCATGATATTCGCTATAACCATCTAAAAAATCAACGTTGTTCACAAAACGACCTGTATAGCTTGGATCGGCCATAACGGTAAATGTTGTCTGCACATCTTTTGAAGTAAACTTGGATCCATCACTAAACTGGATGCCTTTCTTTAATTTAAAAGTCATTGTCTTGCCATCTTCACTGATTTCAGGTAAGGACTTAGCCAAATCTGCAACTAACTCTCCTTTTTTGTTGTATTTCAACAACCCTTGATAAACCAAATCCACAACATAAGAATCATTTGTCGTTTGGTAATACATAGGTGAAAAGGTTCCATTCATTTCAGAACTCAACCCAACGGTCAACACTTGATTATTACCTGCAGCTTTTGCGCTACATCCACACATTAATAAAGCTAATCCATATGCCAATAATTTCTTGTACATATTCTTTTTCCTCCTAATCATTTATTCTTTGTACCACCACCAGTCAGCTAACACTTTTCATCACTCTCCTTATAAATAAAAAATCCTGCATCAAATTAAAAATTTGACACAGGACAGAATATCAAAATAATCTGCGGTACCACCTGAATTGGTATAGTTATACCCACCTCTAGAATGCCATCACATTCGATCCATTTAACGCACGGAACACGTCGCAGCTACTCAGAATTTCTTTTCACCTTGCCCTTGAAAGTCCATTTGCCAAGTCGTAATAATCTAGCTTCCACCAATACTAGAATCTCTTTGTATCCGGTTCTTAGTTTGATCTCTTTCGCATCGGTTGTCTATAGGATACACCTAGCAAAATCTGTTTTCAACTATTTTTTCAAAGGATTTTCATTTATTTACATTAAAGACTGCTCTGTTCGTCCAATAATATCATCTTGCGTCTTTTTGGAAAGCACATTGAAGAAAGCACTATATCCAGCTACACGAACAATTAAATCTTTATGTTTTTCAGGATGCTTCTGCGCATCAATCAAAGTTTCCTTAGAAACAATGTTATATTGCACGTGATATCCATGTAAACGATTGAAGAATGTTTGAATCAACAATTCTAGTTTTTGACGGTTTTCCTCTGTTGACAACATTTGCGGCGTCATTTTCTGATTTAGTAAAACTCCACCTGTAATTTTATTTGTACGAAGCTTAGATACACTTTTAAACACAGCCGTTGGACCATTCTTATCACTATTATGAGCCGGACTGCAGCCTTCTGCCAAAGGTTCGAACGCATTTCGACCATCAGGTGTAGCCATCGTAGACATACCTTGTCCAACATTTGCACTAATTGATGAAGTTCCCGCATAACGAATACCACCAATTGGTCCTCTATTATATCGCGTATTTGGATATTTTTTGATTTCATCAATATAAGAATCATACGCTTCCACAATCAATTGATCTACGTAGTCATCATCATTTCCATATTTTGGAGCTTCACGAATCAACATTTCCTGAATCTTCTTATTTTTTGGTGATGAAAAATCATCTAAGATTGCATCCCAAAGTTCTTGTCTTGTGATTTTCTTTTCTTCATATACCAACTTCTTTATTGCGGCCAAGCAATCTGCCATATTTGCGATTCCAACTTGTAGACCTGAAATAAAATCATATACAGCTCCACCTTCTTTGATTATTTTACCTCTGGCAATGCAATCATCTGTTAAAGCTGAACAAAGAACATCAGGTACATCTCTTTCAGACGCTTTATCAATCACATTTTCAACAATCACACTATAACGAGTGATTTCCCTTACCGTCTTATCCCATGCTTTTAATAGCTCTTCATAATTTTCCATTTCGGTAAAATAGCCATAACCCTTTGTGAAACGTTTATTACTTGTAAGATCCACACCATTATTCATCGTACACAAAAGCATTCTTGGAAAATTGATATAAGACATGCCTGTGCAACGATATCCCCATTTACCTGGAACCGCTGTTTCTACACAGCCTATGGCACTGTAATTATAGGCATCTTCTTCTTTAACGCCCCAATCCATAAATGAAGGAATTATAATTTCATCATTGTTCAATGCAGGCATACCAAATCCTAAACGCATAACTTCTACACATTCATCAAAGAATTGTTTATTGATATTCTTGTGATAACGAACAGTTAAATTTGGTTGTGTCAAACGAGTCTGTGCAACTGATTTTAAAACTAAGAAACTCAAATCATTGACCGCATCCTTTTTATCTGTTGTCTGACCTGCAATCGTTACATTTTGATACATAGGAGAACCTGCTGAACTTAATGTATGTGCTTGAGAACGTACTTTATTGATTGTTAGTGTTTTGATCCACAAACAAGTCAATAGTTCCAAAGCCTCTGTTTCTGTAATATTTCCGTTTTTAATATCTCGATCATAATATGGATACATATATTGATCGAATCTTCCATAACTTAAAGAATGTCCATTGGATTCAATTTGTAGAATCAATTGAATAAACCATACGGATTGTACAGCTTCTTGAAAAGTTTCCGCTGGTTCATACGGAACTTTTGCACAAATTCTACTCATCTCTAATAGTTCTAGTTTACGTTCTTGATTCAATTCTTTTTCTGCTAATTTCTTCGCAAGAACACTATAACGATTCGCAAAAGTACGTACTGCATCTAACACAATAAGAACTGCATTATAGAAACAATACTTGTCAATACTATCAGGATCCGTCAAATCAAGAGATGCTTTACATTCTTTTACACGCTTTTCGTATCCTTTTAATCCATCCTTCAAGATGCGCTCATAGTTCACCGCCAAATGCGCATCTCCGGCATTTAGCTTGCCTTCCATTCCAAATACACCGGTTTCCATAAAAACACGAACTTCTTCAGGAAGAAGTGCTTCTCCTCTTGCACGTAAATTATTGTTTTCCCAGAATGGTGCAATTTCTCTAAGTTGTTCCTTCGTCTTCTCTGTGATATAGAAGACGTCCCCATCTCTTTTTTCAAACTGATCCAATTCGTTGATCACAAATTCCATAGTATATTCAGGAAAAATTGGAGCATTACGATTCTTAGTCGCTTGGTTTCCTGCCAAAAGAGATTTATCCTCAATATATATACTCATATGATCCAATATTTTTTCTAGCATTTTAGCTCGAACCATTACTCGTGGTTGATTTAAATTTTCTTTATAAGCTTCTGTAGCTAAAATTGCACGTTCAGCATCAATATAAGGTTTCTCATCCAATACTTCTTCACGAAATTCCTTCATTCGTTTAGTCAATGTCCCAAAATGTTCTGCATTTTCCATATATACTCTCCTATTTATTTCATTCGTAACTAATATCTGCTTTTAAAGTATCACTTAGCTCATATCGTGTCAATACATTTCATTCATAATTTAATAAGCTTTCATTCGCAACTTCAACGTGTTATAATACATTCAAGGAGATCAACACAATGGAAAAAGCAAATCGAAATACAACAGGCATTATTTTTAATATTCAAAAATTCAGTGTAAATGATGGTCCAGGCATACGTACTACCGTTTTTCTAAAGGGATGTCCCCTTCGTTGCAAGTGGTGTGCAAATCCTGAGAGTCAGCTTGTGCAAACACAAATTCTTTGGGATCAAAAAAAATGTATAAACTGTCATCATTGTATTGAAACATGTCCACAAAATGCCATAGGTGTAAGTGGCACATTCATCAAAATCAACCATAATCAATGTAATGGATGCAAAAAATGTGTGAATGAATGTATAAACAACGCATTAGATGCACAGGGCGAACAAAAATCAGTAGAAGAAATACTTAAGATCGTTTTACAAGATCAAGTATTCTACGAAGAAAGTGGTGGTGGACTTACTCTTTCTGGAGGTGAACTCTTACTTCAACCAGATTTTTCAAGAGAACTCCTTCTAGCAGCCAAAGAAGAGGGGCTTCATACGTGTTGTGAAACAACTGGTTTTGCGACACAAGAAACATTTGATTGGGTCATGGAACAAGTTGATTACATTCTTTTTGATATGAAACATTGGAGTGCAGACAAGCACATAGAAGGTACAAACGTTTCAAACGAATTGCCTTTGCTCAACATGAAACATGCCATCGAAAGTGGTAAAACAGTTCTTCCGCGAATCCCTGTCATTCCAGAATTTAATGATTCTTTAGAAGACGCAAAAGAATTTGCGAAAACACTTCATAACATGGGAATAAACAAGTGTCAGCTTCTACCATTCCATCAATTTGGAGAAAATAAGTATCATCTTTTAAACCAAAAATACGATTATGAAAATGTTCCTTCTTATCATCCAGAAGATTTAAAAGAGTATTTAAATGTATTTAAAGAAAATAATATAAATGCTTTCATTTGAAACAAAAAAACCTTATTATATAAACAAAATGATAGGAATCGATACAAATGAAAAATAGAACAAATAAAATATTAGAATTACTGACATCTGAAAAGAAAGTTGAAGTTTCTCAACTAGCTGAATATTTAGATGTTTCACAAGTGACGGTTCGCAAAGATTTAGATGCATTAGAAGCTAAAGGAATCATCAAACGTGAACATGGATATGCTGTTTTATGCAGTGCAGATGATATCAATGGCAGAATCGCATATCATTATGAGGAAAAGAAAAAAATAGCCTTAAAAGCTGCCGAACTTGTAAGTGAGGGCGATACAATTATGATTGAAAGTGGTAGTTGTTGTGCACTTTTAGCCGATACGTTAACACAACTTCATAAAGACTTAACAATCATAACTAACAGTGCTTTTATCGCAGCCTATATACGTGGAAAATCTAATTTTCAAATCATCCTTCTAGGTGGTATTTATCAACAAGATTCACAAGTTATGGTCGGCCCTATGGTGCAGGAATGTGTATCTAATTTTTTTGTCGATTATTTTTTCATCGGTACCGATGGATATGATTCTAAAATTGGTTTTTCAAACCGTGATCAAATGCGTGCTCAAGCCGTACGTGATATGTCACATCAGGCTGAACAAATCATTGTCTTAACAGAGAGTGATAAATTTTCTAAGCGTGGAGTCGTTCCACTAAATTTAAAAAACAAAGTAAAAACAGTTATAACTGATCATTCTATTGATTCTTCCTATATCGAAGAGCTCAATAACCAGAACATTCAAATCATTAAGGTTTAAAAAAAGGATTTCAAACGAAATCCTTTTCTTATTAATCATCAATATATGCTGTAGCCATTGATTGTGACCAAATAAACGTTGAAGAAGTCTTCATTCCTTTTACTTTCTTATTACGTAAACAATATGTTTGTACACCATCTGTAGGTAAGTATGCACACAATTCAGTTTGACGAACATAAGCCTTTAAGTAAGCAGCAGCTGAAGCCTCTTTATCAGCTGTATAAGCACCTGCAGCTAAGTATGAATCTAATTCATCATCTTTTAAACGAGCAAAGTTATTTACACCTTCTGATTGAATCAAGTAATCAACACCTGTATCTTCAGGACTTCCATAAGAGAATCCTAAATAAGATACATCCCAATCACCAACGGCTGAATCATCACCTACTGTCGCAATAACTGTATTAAATTCCATTGTGTTTGCCTTAAAGTCGACACCAAGTTCGCCCCATTGTTTTTGTAACATAGGAATCAATGTGTCCATCGCATCTTTTTCTTTTGTAGCCAAGAATTTAATAGATAATTTCTGTCCGTCTTTTTCACGAATACCATCACTACCAACAGTCCATCCAGCATCGTCTAAGATTTGTTTTGCCTTTTCTACATCATAATCGTAGTAAGTAGCACCGTCTACTTTTTCTTCTCCACGAATATATGCACCATTTGCGCCAGATACCGGGTTACCAAACATGCCTGGGACATATGCTAATTTTGCATCTTTATCATCTAGCTTATAATAGCTTGCGATATAGGCTTCACGATCAAATCCATAAGCCAAAGCCTGACGTACTGCCTGATCTTGACATGCACCTGTAGCCGTATTCATAAACAAGAAGTCTTCACGATCACTTGGATAAGAATCCATTGTCAAACCTTTGTCTTTATCTTTAGCAACTGTATTGATTTTATTGGCATCGACTACATCTGGAATATAATCAACGGTTCCATTTTCTAATTCTTTAATTTCAGTCGAAGTTTCTGTTTTCTTGATCATAATCTTAGAAATCTGATATTCTCCGTCCTTAGCTTCAAAGTTTTCATTTCGATCCAATGAAGCACCTTCCGTTTTAGAGAATGATTTCAATTTATAAGGACCAGTTCCAATAGGGTTACTATTATTCTTTTCCACATTTGAAGTTTTCCCTTTTTTGTACTTCAATGTTTTAGCACTACAAATCTTTTGTGTTCCCAAAGTAGACTCTGCATCAATTTTTGGTTTTGACAAATGGAATACAACCGTATAATCATCTGGTGTTTCAATACCAGATACTTCCTTTGCATCTCCATCATGATATTCACTATATCCATTCAAGAAATCAACATTGCTAGAAAAACGTCCTGTATAACTTGGATCAGCCATTACGCTAAATGTTGCCTTTACATCTTTTGAAGTAAATTTAGATCCATCACTAAATTTAACACCTTTCTTCAATTTGAATGTCATTGTGGTTCCATCATCACTGATAGTTGGTAATTCTTTTGCCAATTCTGGAACTAAATTGGCATCCTTGTCATATGCCAATAATCCTTGATATACCAAGTTAACTACGTTTGAATCGTTTGTTGTTTGATAATACATTGGAGAGAAATCTCCATTCATTTCCGTAAACAAACCAACGGTTAATGTTTGTTCTTTACCAGAACCCGATCCACCTGCAGAGCATCCTGCAAGCACAAATGCCATACCTAGGGCACATACACTTCTCTTATTCATAATTCTTCCTCTTCTCTTTTTATGTAACCTATTATAGTATTTTCTGAAACGTATTCAATTACTTTTTCATTTAATTTTCTGAAACAATTAATTATGCTTTATATAAAACAAAAAAAGCCTATCTTTTATGATAAGCTTCATATAATTCATTCTTTTTACAAGCCATTTCTTTGGCAACCAAACCGATAGCTTCCTTTGTTCGCATTCCAGATTCGATATATTCATCCACTTTCGTAATGGCTGTATACATGTCAAATACAACTTCATCTTGTTTAAAGCCATCCATGACAATAACCATTTCACCTTTACAAGTAGAAGCCACTTCTAACACTTCTTCAATGGTTCCACGAATATATTCTTCATGCACTTTTGTTAGTTCTCTAGCCAAGCACATTTGACGATTTCCCAACACTTCTAACATATCCTGCAAAGTATCTTCAATACGATGAGGCGCTTCATAGAAAATTGTTGTATAAGGAATAGTTTTTATTTCTTCTAGCTGTTTCTTTCTTTTTGAACTCTTATTGTCTAAAAAACCATAGAACAAATAATGATAACAACTCAATCCACTCGCAACCAATGCATTCATAGCTGCGTTGGCACCTGAAACAGAAACCACATTAAATCCATGTGAAATTGTTTCTTGAACCAATTTCTGTCCTGGATCCGAAACCAAAGGATAACCTGCATCCGATACTACCGCAACATCTTCTCCATTCTCTAAACGTTCAATAATTTTAGGAATACTTGTTTGTTGGTTATGCTCATGATGAGACATCAACATCGTATCAATGCCGTAAGCCATTAAAAGTTTTTTTGTGTTACGCGTATCCTCAGCTGCAATGACACTCACTTCTTTTAGAATGTCCAAAGCTCTTGGTGTCATTTCCTGTAAGTTTCCAATAGGTGTAGGAACCAAATACAAGGTGGAAGTATTCGATTCAAAACTCTTCTGTCTAATCATTATTTAATTCCTTGTCTGGCCACAATTCTTTGAAATCCACAAATAAGACTTCTTCTTTGTTCTCTAACTTAGCCTGCTTTTGAAGAACATTCATACTTGAAATACGATACTTTTTATCTTTATATGTCACAGTTGAATTGATTTTTGGCAAATCCTTACGCATTCGTGTATATTCTTCATTCTCAAAACGTAAACAACACATTAGTTTTCCACACTGTCCACTCAACTTTTGAATATTCAATGCCAACAATTGGTTTTTTGCCATATTGATAGATACGGTATCAAAATCTGACATAAATCTTGAGCAGCAGCACTCCATACCACAGTTTCCAATTCCACCGACAATTTTAGCCTTGTTTCTTGGACCCACTTGTCTTAACTCGATACGACAATGCAAGTGTTGTGCTAAATCTTTCAATAGTTGTCTAAAATCCACACGATCATCCGACACATATGTAAAGATGACTTTCGTACGATCCAATGTATATTCAGAACTAATTAAATGCATATCCAACTTCAAATTTGCGACACACTCGTGACAAATCTTCATAGCTTCTTTAGCTCTTTCTACATTTTCTTCTTTACACTTAATATCTTCTGGTGTTGCCTTACGCAATACCGGCTTAATATCTCCTTTTACTTTGGAAGCATCAAAATCAACGGTAGGAACACAAACCTTTCCTAATTCTTGTCCACGTACTGTTTCTACAACAACGATATCATTTGTATAGTATTTTACATTTGAACCGAAAGTGTAGGCTTTTTTTGATTCTTCAAACTGTATATAAACAATATATTTATATGTTGCTTTTCCTTCTGTATTCACTAAATCACAGCCTTCCTAATATCATAATAAAGCTTATCCATAAATAAACCTAAATCGACTGGTCGATATAACATGTCCATATTTTCAACTAAAATCGAATATAGTTTTACTTTTTTTTCTAAAGGTACATTTACCCTGTCATTTTTTACATAGAATAAAACCCACTGAATCCACAACTGTATCCAATCCTTATTCATACGATCTGATTTATTCACAAACACATTTGTCTGCATCTTTTCAATTTGTGCAAAAGAAGATGCATGTTCAATATAATCAAATGCAATTTGTTTCAATTCTTCAAAATCAGGTAAAGCCAATAATTCAATGGCCTTATCATATGTATATCCAGATTCTGCAAGCATCTTCGCATTTTCTTCACTTGTATTTTCAAGCAATGCATGCTCACAACTTTCAGGCTTAAAATGAATAGCCTGACATCTAGATTGGATAGTCGGTAATACATTGGACTTTTCATCCGCAATTAATATACCATAAATCCCTTCACTTGGCTCCTCTAAAAACTTCAACAAACTATTTGAAGCATCCGGTGTAGCCTTATCATAATGATCTAGAATATAGATTCGAGCATTTTGTTTTCCGGCACTAGTGGATTCAAAGAACGCCTGTAAATCTACAATATCTTTCTTCTTTATTCGATCATTCGATACGATCATATAATCTAAAGACTCTTCATTTTCAATTCGCTTACAAGTTTCACATTCTTGACATGCAAAACCATCCACATCTGTATGTTCGCATACAATGCTTTGCGCAAATAAGACGGCTGTTTCTAATTTACTCGAACCTTTAGGTCCATGAAATAAATAGGCGTTCGCCACTCTTTGATTCTTTAAAGCATTTGACAATGTCTGATAAACGATTGGCTGTGCCTTTTTTAAATACTCTTTATTCATATTCTTTAATAACCTTTAAAACACAGTCCATGGCACTTTTTAATACTTCCTCTTTGCAAGGCTCGGCATCAATGACTTCAATACGCTCTGGATACATAGACACTAGTGTTTCATAGCCTTGGCGTACAGCTTTATGGAATGAACTTTCTTCTTGATCCAAACGATTTAAATCACCACGAAGATTCATTCTTTTTTTGCCCGTTTCTACACTAACAGATAAAAACAATGTCTTTTCTGGCATACACCCATCGATTGCAAATTGATTGATATCCCACACTTCTTTTAACCCAATACCGCGGGCAATTCCTTGATAAGCTAAACTTGAATCAATGAAGCGATCACACAATACGATCTTCTTATTTTCTAATGCCGGAAGAACTACTTCTTTTAAATGTTGTCTACGACTTGCCGCATATAATAAGGCTTCTGTACGATCATCCATCTCCGTATTATTTACATCTAATAATATATTACGAATAGATTCAGCAATCTTGCTTCCTCCAGGTTCTCTTGTATAGATACAATCATATCCCATTTTGATTAATTCTTCTTGTACCGCTTTACACACGGTTGTTTTTCCTGATCCATCATTTCCTTCAAATGTTATAAATACACCTTGTTTCATATTTTCCTCACCATATATATTCAATAATTATTATTTTTTAATATCTATTCCTCATTTAAACATAGCAAGCCACACATTTCAATGAAACACAAGAAAAAAGTTCTCCGAAGAGAACTTATTTTAATTTGGAAATCATGAAGTTTTCCAAATAATCGACGTTTGTTCCTTTTATATAATCCCAAGGAATATTATATCGTATACATGCATTCATGACTTGATAATATAATCCATGATTCAGATATTCGTAATAAAAGAAAACATAATCTGCACCTTTTATTTTATTATCCTTAATTGAATCATCTGTAGAAATATATCGTATTTGAGGAAATTTCTTTTTAAGTTTATTTACTAGATTTATGTGTCCCCCAACAAATAAAATCGTCTTATTCATGATCAATTGATTTAAAGAAATATCTGTATCCTCAACAATACATTCTTCTTCATTTCCTTGTAGTGAAAACAATAATTCACGTAGTTTATTCAATTCAGCTTTTTCATTCTGTAAAGTAATAATATGTTCTTTTTGTTTTTCTAATTCTTTGTTGATTTTCGAAATCTCTTGTTTGTATGCTTTCGTATTCTTATACAACTCTTTATTCAATATCTCTTTACTCTTTGATTCAACAATTTGGATTCTATTCTCTAGTTCTTTATTTTGAATACTTAATGTCTCTTTTTCTTCTTTTAAGCTTTCAATTTCACACTTTAAATTCTTTATCTCATTTTCCTTGTCATTATATTCTATATGATAAACATGATTTACCATATTTCTTTCATTATCCACCATTTCGTAAATCCAAGCCGCACTTTGAATGATTGCTTTTCTTAACTCAAATGGATATTCATAGAATTTCACCTTTTCATTCGTTATCGAGTTTATATATATCACAATCTTATCTCTATGTTTTCGAATTAATTCTTCCGTTTCTTTAAACCCAAAATAAAGAGCATCAAAAATTTTTGCCTGTTCAAACAAAATGCAACGACTTCCTGGAATATAATCGCCATGCTTGTGAATATCCATGGTTTCATCAATACATTCATTATTTTTTCGGATTATCTCTTGTTTTTCTTCCTTAGGCACATCTAGAAAAAATAGTGCATCCGTTTCAGTTCTAAGTTCATTATTGTTTATCAGAAACAAATCATTCGTCCAGCAACTAAACACTTGTACAAATCCTGAGAATGGTGCAATAAATTCTTTATCCTTAATATAATCTAATACAAAGACTACCGCAAATTCATGTATATTCGAAAACACGTATGAGTCTGAATACATATCATCTATATACCATTCAATGTGTTTTTTATTTATGCTTGGTAAATCCGAATAATTTACATCTGTATTATCTAACAATAGTTTTTTTACTCGCTTCGAAATGATTGTATCATCCAAATGATCTACTACAGACATTACAATAGGAATGTTATAAAAGGAATCGGATGTAAACGATTTTGGAAAGAAGTCTTGTGTTTGTTGGTGACAAAAAGATAAATAGCTTTCTTGGCAAATTTTACTTGTATCTAATATTTCTTTAAAGCCCTGTATGATTTTATCCTCATATTTTTCATCGTGATATAAACCATAAGACAATATATACATAAAATCTAAGGCAAATATCGATTCCAAAAAATCGACTGGCTTCTTATCTCTTTTGGCCAACCACTCAATTTCGTCAATCAACAAACATATTGCGTAATCCCTGAAAGTAATTTTTCCATTTTTTCTTCGATTTCTTATTTCATCAATTATTGTTGT
This sequence comes from Eubacterium sp. TM05-53, assembly GCF_003436425.1. GTDB lineage: Bacteria > Bacillota_I > Bacilli_A > Erysipelotrichales > Erysipelotrichaceae > Holdemanella. The sequence goes on along the minus strand of NZ_QSPK01000004.1, from coordinate 49,729 downwards.
CATTGAACTATAATAAAATTCATAATTTACTTCATCATTGTGAATATCAAAATACTTTTTAAATACTTTAGGAAACATCACATCATATGATTTTTCATTCTGTTCTTGTTTTAAACTTTCCGCCAACATTTCAAAAAGTATATCTAGTCTATTATCATCTAAATCATTCATATATATATCCTCGCTAAATGAATCATACATGACTTTTACCAAGAAAAAAAGTGTTCCAAATAAATTTTATTTATTCTTTTAAATATGTCTTTCTCAGCTTTCAACTTATGGATATCCATCATTTCGTCACACAAACATAATATAGTATATTGGCATATACACTATATTCTTTTCTTCCTTAACGATTCTATCATTTGAGAATACATATCCTTTTTGACTTCTATTCTCTTGGGCTGCAATTACTTTTTTTAATGCACTAAATTCATAGCCATCTCGTCCCGATTTTATTTCAATAGGGATGACACTTAAAGTCGAATAATCATCGATCAAATAATCCACTTCTCCAACTTTTCTACGATCATAATAATTTGAATCTCATCACTATTCAAATATGTTTCTAAATAGGATTCAATTTTTCTTTTAAACATAGCTCCCTCCGGTTTTCAAGTGATTATTAACATCATATTTTACGGTTTTCAAATATATTTAGACATCAAAAAATACAGTTTTCAAAAAAATTACCCATAAGCATTCAACTTATGGGTATCTCTTAATTATAATGTTTTCCCTGTCAACATTGTGTAAGCTTGAAGATATTTTTCAATTGTCTTATCCACAATCTCTTGAGGAAGTGTCCAGTCATTGTCTGGATTTGCCTTTAGCCAGTCACGCGCAAATTGTTTGTCAAATGATGGTTGTGAATGACCAGCTTCATATCCGTCTGCAGGCCAGAAACGAGAACTATCAGGAGTCAACATTTCATCACCAATAACGATATTTCCATTTTCGTCTAAACCAAATTCAAATTTTGTATCCGCAATAATAATTCCTTTGCTTAAGGCATACTCAGCACATTTTTTATATAAAGCAATTGTGCAATCTTTGATCTTAGTCGCATACTCTTCACCATGTCCTGGGAAGTGTTTTTCTAAATGTGCAATACTTTGTTCAAAAGAAATGTTTTCATCGTGATCACCAATTTCAGCCTTTGTACTAGGTGTATAAATTGGTTCTGGAAGTTGTTGTGATTCTTTTAATCCTTCTGGAAGTTCAATACCACAAACCTTTCCTGTTTCTTTGTAGCTAGCCCATCCACTACCTGTGATGTAACCACGAACAATACATTCGATTGGAAGCATGTTCAATTTACGACATAACATTGATTTTCCTTCAAATTTTTCTTGTTGGAAATATTCTGGCATATCCTTTGTATCTACACTAATCATGTGATTAGGTAAAATATCACTTGTATAGTCAAACCAGAATTTTGACATCTGTGTTAAAACAGTTCCCTTTTTTGTAACTTCATTATTTAGAATTACATCAAAACAACTGATACGATCTGTCGCAACCATAATAAGGTTGTCCCCATTGTCGTAAATCTCACGTACTTTTCCTTCTTTAATTGGTTTTAATTCCTGCATCTCGAATCTCCTTTTCTGCGTACAAGACAAAGATACAACTAAAACAAATTTAACACAATATGAAAATAAGGAAATTCTAAGATTTCCTTACAAATTTTTAACATTTAATGCACGAATCGCATTTAATATGGCAATAATCATAACGCCAACGTCCGCAAAAATCGCAACCCACATATTCGCAATACCAATGGCACCTAAAATCAAACAAACGAGTTTAATACCAATCGCAAAATAAATATTCTCATATACAATATGAATACACTTCTTTGCGATCTTAATGGCTTTAGAAATCTTTAATGGATCATCATCCATCAAAACAATATCTGCCGCCTCAATAGCTGCATCACTGCCTAAAGCACCCATCGCAATACCAATATCAGCTCTTGATAATACAGGAGCATCATTGATTCCATCTCCGACAAAGGCAAGATTTTCTTTCGGTTGTTTTAAAGATAATAATTCTTCAACTTTATTCACCTTATCTTGAGGCAACAGCTCTGAATACACTTTATCAATATGTAATTCAGAAGCCACTTTATCTGCCACACTTTTTACATCCCCAGTCAACATGACTGTTTGTTTAATGCCAGCCTTCTTTAATGCTTCAATAGCCTCTTTGGCATGTGGCTTCAACATATCCGAAATCACAATGTGACCTGCATATTTGCCATCAATAGCCATATGTACAATGGTACCTACAGAATGACATCCTTGATAAGGAATATTATACATCTTCATTAATTTATCATTACCCGCAAGCACTTGCACTCCATCAATTATAGCTTTCACACCATGGCCACTGATTTCTTCAATATTTTCAATACGAGATTTATCAATTGTATTTCCATACGCCTTTAATAAACTTTTAGAAATAGGATGCGTAGAATAGCTTTCGGCCATAGCTGCATATTCTAATAATTTCTCTTCTGGAATATTCGCATGATGAATCCCAGTTACCTCAAACACACCTTGTGTCATTGTACCTGTTTTATCAAATACAACATATTTACATGAAGCCAAAGCTTCTAAATAGTTAGAGCCTTTAACTAAGACACCCTGGTTGCTGGCGCCACCAATTCCGGCAAAGAAACTCAAAGGAATACTTATTACCAATGCACATGGACAAGAAATAACCAAGAATGTTAAGGCACGATATAGCCATGTACCAAAATCAGCTGGATTTCCCATAACCAAATTAAATACAGGTGGAAGCAAGAACAAGGCCAAAGCACTGTAACATACAGCTGGCGTATAAATTCTCGCAAAACGCGAAATAAACGCTTCAGAACGAGACTTCTTACTAGAAGCATTTTCTACTAGATCCAAGATTTTTGATACAGTAGACTCCCCAAATTCTTTTGTCGTCTTAATTTTTAATAAGCCAGTCATATTGATGCAGCCACTAATCACTTCATCATTTTCACTTACTTCTCTAGGCAAACTTTCTCCAGTTAATGCCGCTGTATTTAGAGTAGAACTTCCTTCAACAACAATTCCATCAATAGCTACTTTTTCACCAGGCTTAACCACAATGATCGTACCAATCTCTACTTCATCAGGATCTACTTGTTCTAAATTTCCATCTTCATCTTCAATATTGGCATAATCCGGACGAATATCCATTAATTCCGTAATATTTTTACGACTCTTACCTACCGCATAACTCTGGAACCATTCCCCAATCTGATAGAACAACATAACAGCTGTTGCTTCATCAAAAGATTTCAAGCCAATAGCTCCCACAGTTGCGACTGCCATCAAGAAATTTTCATCAAATACCTGACGATTTTTAATTCCTTTAATAGCCTTTAGAAGGATATCATACCCAATTTCTAAATAGGCCACTAGAAACAAAGGAATCTCAATATATTCAGGGAGTTTTACAACTTTAATAACAATAAACAAGATACTCGCAATAATAATTCGCTTTAACATCTTCTTCTGTTTCTTATTCATACCTACTTCACCCTTTCCAAAATATTAATTGTTCAATCATTCAACTATAACAATCGAAAAATAGAGATGCTTTCGCATCTTACTTTTCATTAAAAGAAAATTTCGCAATCATCTTCAACTTTTTTGCAGTTCTCTAAAACACGAGCCATAACTTCTTTAGGTTGAACGCCTTCTTCGAATTCAACATTCATCTTTAACATCATGAAGTTAACAACTGCACTCTTTACACCTTCCGTATTATTAGCAGCTACTTCCATTTTGTTTGCACAGTTTGCGCAATCTACATCAATCTTATAACTCTTTTTCATTTTAATGTCCTCCACGTTTGAATAGTTGAACATATATTCAACTTTTTACACTTTCATTATATAGGATTCATATATGATGTCAATAACATTTTTGACAATTGTTCAATCATTCAACTATAATAAAGAAAAAAGGAGAACATATGATTGGTACACATTGTGACTGTAAGCCTAAAAATACAGAATTAGTACAAGAAGTAAAAGAAAACATGCCTGCCTTTGATGAGATTATGAACCTATCTGATTTCTTTAAAGTGATGGGAGATAGTACACGTCTTCAACTCTTATTATCCCTTCAACAAAGTGAAATGTGCGTATCCGATTTAGCCAACGTACTCGATATGACTAAATCTGCCGTATCCCATCAATTAAAGGCTTTACGCCTTTCTAAATTGATTAAATCTAGAAAAGAAGGAAAGACAGTTTACTATTCATTAGATGACGAACATATTGAAACCATTCTAGGCATGGCCTTTGATCATACGAAAGAACATTAAAAGGAAGATTGATCTTCCTTTTTTTCATTGCATATTTTTTCCGGTTTGGACCATTTTGTTCAACATTAATAATCTAAACTATCTTTATTCAACAAGAAATCATATATATTCATCATCATTATGCCATCTTCATCTCTAGAAATCTTAACAACATCTTTTACTAAAATTATTTTTTTAAAAGAATCCTTTACACTGATTAAAGAAGCCTTTTCCTGTTTTCTTTTCTCTTCTGTTGGCATATTATATGCAGATTGTATATAGTAGCGTTTACTTCCCAAGTTCGCAATAAAATCTATTTCCAGTTGTTTTTTCTTTTCTTTTCCATTTGAATCCACTTCTCGTTTTTCAACAACTCCAACATCTACAGAATACCCCCGACTTTTCAATTCATTATATATGATATTTTCCATCAAATGCGTTTGTTCCACTTGTCTAAATCCCAATCTTGCATTTCTTAATCCCACATCTTCAAAATAATATTTTAAAGGTGTTCCTATATACTTTCGTCCTTTTACATTATATCGATAAGCTTTATTAATAATGAACGCATCCTCCAAATACTCAATATACTGTCTAATTGTATTCATACTAATATTTGAATGAATCAGACTTTTAAACGTTGCTTCTATGCGAGGTGGATTCGTTAAAGAACCTATAGATGAAGCTAAAATATTCAATAAATCATCCATTTCTTGAACTTTATCAATATGATATCGTTCTATAATATCTTTCAAATAGGTTTCTTTAAACAAATTTGTCAAATATTGAACTTTTTGTTCCTCTGTTTTCATACTCACAGTTAAAGGAAGTCCTCCATATACAACATATTCAGCCCATCCATTATATACATCTCCATCATATACCTGCATAAACTCCTTAAAAGTTAATGGCCAAACATGAATTTCATCTCCTCTTCCTCGAAACTGTGTGATTATATCCTTTGACAAAAATTTTGAATTACTACCCGTAACATAGATATCTAAATTTTGATAGTGTAATAAAGAATTTAACACCTCCTCAAAATCAGGCAATAATTGAACTTCATCCATCAATAAATAATATTGTTCTTCTTTTCTTAGACAAGAATGAATATATTCCAATACAAAATCAGGATTTCTATACTTTCTGTTTTCATAGCGATCAAATTCAATCGTAATAATTTGTGACGGATTTACCCCAATGGACAATAAGTGATTTTGAAATATATTAAATAAAATATAGCTTTTTCCAGCACGACGAATACCCGTAATCACTTTAATCATTCCATTATGCATTCTATTTTTTAAAGCATTCAAATATTGATCTCTTTTAATTTCCATAATTCACCTCATTGAATATTTTTTCCGGTTTGGACCATTTTGTTCAATGAAATTATATCATTTATTACCCTACGCGCAATGTTCATTGAATATTTTTTCCGGTTTGGACCATTTTGTTCAATGAAATCAAATATCCAAAAAGTTATCCATACCACTTCTTTTCTTACAAATTTGAATACCTTATGTAATTCAGACATATGTACCATATGTACACAACATATAAAAACATTGTCATACAAAACAGATAACGTTTACATTGATAAAAACACTTGAAATCTGAAAACTCGAGAACTAAAATACATTCTTATAAAAAAGCGAATTGTGTCTTAATTCATGAATTATTTCCAATCGTTTTTTTTTGTTTGAAAGGAGGAGCTATGGAAGAGTTCACACAAGAACTACTTGATCAGTTAAACGTCGACACCGCGTTTACTATCGGTCCCTTTGCGATTAGTGAATCTGTTGTCATCACATGGGTTGTCATGGCTATACTTGTCTTACTTTCTGCTTGGTTAACTCGAGGACTTAAGGTCCATAATCCAGGCAAAAAACAAATTGTAGCCGAAAGCATCGTCATATGGCTCGACAAATTCACAATATCTATGCTTGGTGAAAATGCCAAAGAATATAGTGAATACATTTCGACCATCCTATTATATATAGGTCTTGCGAACATCATTGGCATATTCGGTATGAAGCCACCAACTAAAGATATGAATGTCACTATCGCATTAGCACTTATGAGTATTATCTTAATCGAAATCAGCGGAATACGAGCAAAAGGAATGAAGGGTTGGATAAAAAGTTTTACGCAACCCGTTGCCGTCGTTACACCAATCAATATTCTCGAGGTATTTACACGTCCTTTATCTCTATGTATGCGTCTATTTGGTAATGTCATTGGTGCATTCGTCATCATGGAAATGATCAAAATGGTCGTTCCCGTCTTTATACCTACTGTATTTAGCTTGTACTTTGATTTCTTTGATGGATTCATTCAAGCTTATGTATTTGTCTTTTTAACATCACTATTTATCGCGGAAGCGACAGAAACAGAATAAATTAGGAGGAAATAAAAATGAGTTTAACAGCAATCGGAGTTGGAATGGCAGCACTTGCCGTTATTGGTGGAGGATTAGGTATTGGTTTTGCGACAAGCAGTGCCGTAAAAGCTATTGCCCAACAACCAGAAGCCCACGGAAAAATTCGTAGCACTCTATTAATTGGTGCCGCTTTAGCTGAAGCAACAGCCATCTACGGATTTGTATTAGGTATCTTAATCATCTTGATGGTGAAATAGGTGGGATAATCTATGTTAAGAATTGATTCCAATATTCTTTGGACAATCATCAATCTACTTATTTTATATGCACTGATGAAACACTTTCTATTTCAGCCGGTACATGACATTCTTGAAAAAAGAAAACAAGAAATAGAATCGGATTTTGCCTTGGCAAATCAAAAGAAACAAGAAGCTCTTGAGTCAAAAAATAAAGCAGATCAAAAGCTTGCGAATATGCAAACAATTTGTGATGGTATGCTAGCGGATGCGAAAGAAAAAGCAAGTCTTGAATACGAACAAATTATTGCGGATGCAAACAAGAAATCTGATGAAATGATTGAACAAGCACGTATCAAAACGATTGAAGCTGCCAATGAGGAAAAGGCAAAGGCTAAATCTGAAATTGCCGATTTAATCAATAAAGCGGCTGATAAAATCACAAACACAAAGAGCGATGAAAAACTATATGATGATTTTTTAAAGGAAATGAAATAAATGAACAATGAAAATTTAAATGCAACCTTACGCTGTGTAACAAGGCCTAGTGCAGCGCAAGAAGAAAAAATAAAGACATTCCTTAAAAATAAATACCAAGCCCAAAACATAACGCTAAATATCTCTATTGATCCAAGTGTACGTGGAGGCTTTATTCTAAGCGCAAACAACGATGAATACGATTGGTCTACGCGTTCTCGTCAACAGCAGCTTCAAGAACAAATTCAAGCTGCCAGGGATAAAGCCATTCAAATGAAAAAGGATGGAACACTTATGTCCATCTTAAAAGAGGCAATCGAACAATTTGAAGCCACTTCCCAAGAAAATGAAGTTGGCTATGTCGAAACAATTGGAGATGGTATCGCAACCATTTCTGGACTGGATCATGCGATGTATGGAGAAGTTGTTGTATTTGAAAATGGCACAAAAGGAATGGTCCTTGATATCACAACCGAAAACATTGGTGTTATTTTATTTGATACAGAAGGTACCATTGGTCAAGGTACAAAAGTATCTCGAACAAAAAAACAAGCTGGTATGCCAGTAAGTGCAGATTTTTTAGGGCGTGTCGTAGATCCACTTGGAAACCCAATTGATGGTCTTGGCCCTATTGAAGCCACTGAAATGCGTCCTATTGAAGAACCAGCCCCAAGCATTATTGACCGTAAACCTGTCACAACCCCTATGGAAACAGGCATTCTATCCATTGACTCTATGTTTCCAATTGGTAGAGGACAGCGTGAATTGATCATTGGTGATCGTCAAACAGGTAAAACTTCAATCGCATTAGATACTATTTTAAATCAAAAAGGAAAAGATTGTATCTGTATTTATGTCTCTATTGCCCAAAAAGCAAGTACTGTTGCTAACCTAGTCAATACATTAAAGAAAAATGATGCGATGGACTATACAGTAATTGTAAACTCTACAGCTGCCGATTCAGCCAGCCTACAATATATCGCCCCTTATTCTGCGACTTCTCTAGCTGAATATTTTATGCATCAAGACAAGGACGTACTGATTGTCTATGATGATTTAAGCAAGCATGCCGTCGCCTACCGTACAATTTCTTTACTACTAGGAAGATCTCCAGGACGTGAAGCCTATCCAGGCGATGTATTCTATTTACATTCTAGACTACTAGAACGTTCTTCTAGATTAAATTCAGGAGGATCCATTACAGCTCTTCCAATCATCGAAACCCAAGACGGAGATGTAAGTGCATATATTCCAACCAACGTCATTTCAATTACAGATGGACAAATCTTCTTGGAAAGTGATTTATTCTTCGAAGGACAAAGACCTGCCGTTAATGTTGGATTGTCTGTTAGCCGTGTTGGTGGAGCCGCTCAAACCAAAGCCATGAAAAAAGCGTCTGGTTCATTACGTATCAACTTAGCACAATACCGTGAAATGAAGGAGTTTACACAATTTGCCTCAGATTTAGACGATGCAACAAAACGACAACTTCAACATGGACAAGTGCTTATGGAGCTTTTGAAGCAACCATTAAACCATCCTATGTCACATGCAGACATGGTTATTGTACTTGTCGTTGCAGATGCAGGAATTCTAGATGATTTGGATTCAAAACAAGTCAAAAAAGAAGAAACAAAATTACTCGATTGGTTTAATGAAAATCATAGTGAAATCAGCCGTGAGATCAACACAACTAAAAAACTGGATGACAATTTAAAGACAAGAATCATTACATTAGCCAAACAATACAGAGGACAAGAATAATGTCACAAATTCGAGAAATTAAAGATCGAATGAATGGTATTCAATCGACTATGAAGATCACAAAAGCCATGTATATGATTTCTTCCACAAAAATGAATACGGCCAAACAAAAGGCAGCGAATACCGATCCTTATTTCTACTCATTAAGGAAACAAATTTTGACAATTCTTCAAAATCTTCCAGATCACTTTGAACATCCTTATTTAGATAATCGTGAATACATTGATGAAGATCATCAAAATAAGGCTATTATATGTGTTACTGGAGATAAGGGGTTAGCTGGTGCCTACAATTTGAATGTCTTAAAACTAACTGAGCAAATCATTAAGGCACATCCAAATTACAAGCTCTATATGATTGGAGAGGTTGGAAGACAATACTTTTTAAGACGACATATTCCGGTTGAAGAAAGTTTTCTATATACAGCGCAAAATCCAACTTTGAGTCGTGCAAGATCCATTTCGAGTAAGATGCTTGAACTTTATGCTGAAAAAAAGATTGATGAAGTATTAATTATCTATACACGTATGGATCAGCATAATCAATTTACGGTCGATGTTGAGCAGTTACTTCCTTTGTATCGTTTGAATCATGAAGTTGAAGTTGGAGGACAAACCATTCATTCCATTCAGCTAGAACCAAGTCCAGCCGAACTATTAAATATTGTCATCCCTGATTATTTATCTGGATTTATTTATAGTGCCCTTGTTGAATCTTATGCATCCGAAAACTTTGCGCGTATGCAAGCAATGGATTCAGCCAATAAAAATGGTGAAGAATTATTAAATAGTTTATCTTTACAATACAATCGTCAAAGACAAGCAAAAATCACACAAGAAATAACAGAAGTTGCAGCTGGTGCCAAAGCTAGAAGGCAACAACTACAAAAAAAGAAAAGGAGTCAATCCACATGCAAATAGGAAAAATCACACAAGTTATGGGCCCTGTTGTAGACGTACATTTTGATGAAACGCCACTTCCATACATTCAGACCGCTTTGCAGGTTGATAATCACGGCAAAAAAGTTGTAATGGAAGTTATGCAACACATAGGAATCGATACCGTTCGTTGTATCATGTTATCGCCTAGTGAAGGCTTACAAAAAGATATGCCTGTTTTATCTACAGGAATGGGCATTGAAATTCCCGTTGGAACACAAAACTTAGGTCGTTTATTCAACGTTTTAGGAGATACCATTGATGGAAAAGAAGCTATTGATACCGATACATATTGGCCAATTCATAGGAAACCACCTAAGTTTGAAGATCAATCTCCTGTTACAGAAGTCCTTGAAACAGGAATTAAAGTTATCGACTTATTAGCTCCCTATGCCAAGGGTGGAAAGATCGGATTATTTGGTGGTGCCGGTGTTGGAAAAACCGTACTAATTCAAGAATTGATTCGAAATATTGCCAGTGAACATGGTGGATATTCCATCTTTACGGGTGTTGGAGAAAGAAGCCGTGAAGGAAACGATTTATATACAGAAATGAGTGAATCTGGTGTAATCAAGAACACAGCCCTAGTTTTTGGACAAATGAACGAAAGTCCCGGAGCCAGAATGCGCGTTGCCGAAACTGGACTAACAATGGCTGAATATTTCCGTGATGTTGAACATAAAGATGTATTATTATTTATCGACAACATCTTCCGTTTTGTGCAAGCCGGATCTGAAGTTTCTTCTTTACTTGGACGTATGCCATCCGCTGTTGGATATCAACCTACACTAGCTAATGAAATGGGACAACTTCAAGAACGAATTTCTTCCACAAAAAATGGATCTGTCACAAGTGTACAAGCCGTATACGTTCCTGCAGATGATTTGACGGATCCAGCTCCCGCAACCACTTTTGAACACTTGGATGCGACAACCGTCTTATCTCGTAAAGTTGTTGAACAAGGTATTTATCCTGCTGTAGATCCACTTGAATCAAGTTCAAGAATTCTTCAACCCGATATTGTAGGAGAAGAACATTATGAAACAGCCCAACGTGTTTTACAATATCTTCAAAAATATAAAGAACTACAAGATATTATCGCCATTCTTGGAATGGATGAATTAAGTGATGAAGATAAAACCGTTGTAGCAAGAGCTCGTCGCTTACGTAACTTTATGGCTCAACCATTCCATGTAGCTGAACAATTCACTTCGATCCCAGGAAAGTATGTTTCTCTACAAGACACAATTAAAGGATTTAAGGCAATCTTAGATGGAGAAATGGATGCATATCCTGAAAATGCTTTTTTCAATGTAGGAACCATTGAAGAAGTCAAAGAAAAAGCGAAAGAAGTATAATTATGGAACTTTTTGATTTAAAAATCATGGCCAGTGATCACGTGTTTTATAACGGTAAAGCCCAAGTATTAACGATACATACGCCAAATGGCAGTAAACAATTTCTTGCGCACCATGCCAAAACCATCTATGCGATAACGCCTGGCCTTTTAAAAATCCGAAAAGAAGATCATTCTGAAATTGAAGTTGTTAGTGGATTAGGATCCATGATCTTTTCAAACAACCAAGCTGAAGTCTTGGTCGATACATGTGAAACACAAGAAGAATTGGATGCAAGAAGAGCCAAAGAATCATTAGAACGTGCCAAAGAAAGAATGCGCCAGAAACAATCTATTCGTGAATATTATATGTCACAAGCCAGTATGGCAAGAGCCTTAGCTCGTTTACAATTTAAAGATAAACAAATACATTAAAGGATGGAAATTAAAATTCCATCCTTTTAAATTATAGTGTTGATACCGCATATAGTGGAATATTAACCATCCATCCTTGATCCATATATTTTAACGTGGAAAAACGAACAGCTTTTTTCGGACGATACTTTTCACAATATACCTTAAGACTTTGCGAGCGAATATTCCCTTCTGCTTTAACCTCAATTGGAACAATTTTATCTTCCATTTGAATCATGAAATCCTGCTCAAAAGTTGATTTATCTGTACCATAATAATATGGGGTATATTGAGTATCGCAAATCAGTTGTTGCAAAACATATTGTTCTGTAAACGCTCCTTTAAATTCAACAAATATCTCATCTTTTTCTAGTATTGTTTTTGCAGGTAAATCACTAAGAGCACCTAACAAGCCAATATCTAAGATAAATAATTTATATGCGCTCATATTTATATATGCTTTTAGTGGCATGTGCGGTTCATTTACGCGATTTACTTTATATATTAAGCCACTATCCATTAACCATTGTATCGCAATTTCAAAATCACTGCTTCTTGCACCTTTTTTTATTTGCCCAAAGAAAAATTTTTTATTCTCCTTTGCCAATTGAATTGGAATTGATTGCCATACCATACGAATTCTTGGCAAGTTTTTCGCATCTACATGTTTTCCAAAGTCCTGCTCATACTGTCTTAAAATATCTTTTTGTATTTGACGGGCCTTAATATAATCTTTATTTCTACGAAACGAATCAACGACTGCAGGCATTCCACCAATATAGTAATAATTTTTTAACCAGAATAAAAACTTATCTGAAAAATTATCTATAATAGAAAAATCTTTTGAGTCCAATGCCATAACTAGATTTTTTTCATCCATCGCAAGTAAAAATTCTCTAAAACTAAACGGATATAAATCTAACATATCTACTTTTCCAACTGGAAACGAAACATTTTCATGTACAGCAACACCTAATAAAGATCCAGCAGCAATAACATGATATTCGTTTGCATCCTCACAAAAATATTTTAAAGACTCCAATGCTTTAGGTGCATTTTGAATTTCATCTAATATAATTAAAGTGTCATTAGGTGTAATAGTAATACCTGATTCTATGTTCAAGTTCATTATAATTCTATCGACATCAAAATCCATATCAAAAACATCATTCATTCTATCATTATTATAAAATGATATATATGCGACTTTCGCATATTCGTTTTTGCCAAATTCTTTCATGATCCAAGTTTTTCCTACCTGTCTTGCACCCATTAAAATCATTGGTTTACGATCTTCTTTATTTTTCCATTCTTTAAGTTTCTTAATTGCTAATCTATACATTTTTTCTGACCTCTTTATAAAAAGATATTACATTTTTTCGGGCCTTAATTCAATAATATTTTACACTTTTTCTGACCTCATTTTTATATAATCATACATTTTTTCCGACCTAAAACTATTCAAAGTCAACACTTTTTCCGACCTCAGATATAAATTATAGATAATATATAGATTGAAACCTCTCTTTACATACAACATTGAATTTCTCCAATTCACTTTATATAAAGCATAAATCTAGATTTACTGTCAAAAAAAAGAACAATTCACCGTATCACAGGATACCTGACCCATATTAAAAGTTGCATATCGGGGATATGACTTTATAATCAATAAATCGCAATTCTTGATGACGTTATAGATATCTTGCTATCAAACCTATATCTGTTTCACCATGCTTAATTTCTTATGATATAATCCAAGTATGTGTACAAGCTTTCGATATACTCCCAAAGTAGCCAAAACCTTTGGTTTAGAAGAAAAAGACATTCATCCAAGTGACAAATGTCTTGTACTTACTCGAAACCAAAAGAAAATGGTGCCATTTGGGTATAAAACCAACAATTTAATTTTAAATGCTAGACAAGAAACACTTCTTGAAAAGCCTTTATTTAAAGATTCCATGCATTGTATCGTTCCTGCAGGAAGCTTCTATGAATGGGATGCCGGTAAAAATAAAGTAGAGTTTTATTGTGACCATATTCTCTATTTTGCGGGTATTCTTATTGATGATCATCTTGTCATTATTACTACAAATGCGAATACATATGTAAAGCCTGTGCATTCTAGAATGCCAGTGATACTTGAAAAAGAAGATATAGATCCTTGGTTAAAGGATATTTCTAAAACTAAGGAAATCTTGTCGAAGCCAGGCATTGCACTTCAAAGAAAGCAGCTACAAGAACCACTTTTCTAAAGGAGATAGTATGAATATTACACAGTTTCAACAATCTAGATTTGGACTTTTTATTCATTGGGGAATCTATTCCATTCCAGCACGAGGCGAATGGGTCAGAAGCAACGAAGAAATGAAAGAGGAAGATTATATTCCTTTTGCGAATGAATTTGATCCTGATTTATTTGACCCTCATCAATGGGCTAAACTTGCCAAATCAGCCGGCATGAAATATGCCGTAATGACTGCCAAACACCACGATGGATATTGTATGTTTGATACAAAGACTACAGATTGGAAGGCAAATCATGATTATGTCAGAGAATTTTTAGATGCATTTAGAGAAGAAGGATTAAAAGTCGGTCTATATTATTCCCTGCTTGATTGGCATCATCCTGACTATCCTCACTACAATGATAAGCATCATCCTGAAAGAAACAACCCAGAATACGATAAACCGATTTGTTTTTCAAACTATTTGAATTATATGCATACTCAAATCAAAGAATTACTTACAAACTATGGAAAGTTGGATATCATGTGGTTTGACTTTTCTTATGACAACATGACAAAAGATGTTTGGAACGCCAACAAAATCGTAGCGATGGCACGAACTTACCAACCAGATATGATCATCGACAATCGTCTAGAAGGAGATGGTGTACATCCAGGAACTATTATGGATGCACATCCTAGTTTTACAGCTGGTGATTTCACTTCGCCTGAACAAATGATTCCACCACAAGGTTTACCTGTTCCTTGGGAAGCTTGTATCACCATGAATGAACATTGGGGATATTGTGTCAAGGACACCAACTATAAATCCGCTAAGCTAATCATCCGTACTCTAGTTGAGTGTGTATCCAAGGGTGGAAACATGATTTTAAATGTAGGACCGAATGCTAGAGGACAATTTTCTAAAGAATCTATCCAAGTATTGAATGAAATCAGGGAATGGATGAAACTAAATGAAGATTCTATTTATGGATGCACAAAATGTGAATTAGAAAAACCCGAATGGGGAAGATATACACAAAAAGGGAATAAAATCTATGCGCATATTTTAGATGAGAGCATTTTTGATATACCTGTTAAAATCAAAAAAGAAAAAATCCAAAGCATAAGAAGATTGTCTGATCATTCAGAAATCAAAATTCAAACGCCTTGGAATGCAGAAAGTTTTCCAGACTATACATTTATCAATATTGATTCCAATTCACACCAGTGTCCAGATCCAATTGACACAGTGGTTGAAATCACATTAAGAGACTAGCTTAAATTTTTGCTGGTCTCTTTTACTATATAGATAGGTCTTTGTTTACTTTCCATATAGTCTTTTGTCGTATATTGCCCCAATATGGCCACAAACAACATTTGAAGCCCACTCAAAAACAGAATCAAACATACTAAATGAAACATGGACGTGACATGTACTAACAATCCAAATAAAGTCATTAAAATCGATGAAATCATAATGTCTGTTCCAATATTACCAATCCATACAATCGGCGCTGTAGAAAAGGAAAACATACCTTCCATCGCATATGCGAATAGTTTAGAGAAATTCCATTTAGAATTACCTGCTGCTCGTTGTACATTATGAAATTCAATCCATTTTGTATCAAATCCTACAAAAGAAAATAATCCTTTCATATAGCGATTATATTCTTTAAGTTCCAAAATCGCATCCACCATTTGTCTTGACATCATACGAAAATCACCACAACCATCACTCATATCCATTTTGCACATTTTCTGCATTACCTTATAGAAAGCATGCGATAAAAAGTTACGAATTTTGCCTTCACCTTGTCGATCCACTCTTTTTCCTGCACAACAATCATAACCTTCTTCACTAACGGCTTTATACATTTCCTTTAATAATACAGGAGGATGCTGCAAATCGGCATCCATGATCACAACATAATCACCACTTGATTTTTTTAATCCTGCAAACATAGCTGCCTCTTTACCAAAGTTTCTTGAAAAAGAAATAAATTCACAACAATCGTCCTTTAAACTCAATGCTCTTAATATATCTTTTGTGTGATCCTTTGATCCATCATCCACAAACAACAATTCATAGGTGATTCCATCTATTTCATTCAATACCTCGCTTGTCTTTTTGTAAAACACGGAAAGAACTTCTTCTTCATTAAAACAAGGAACGACAACACTAATTTTGTTCATACAACAATTTCTCCTTCTTTGAAAATATATGTGATTTACACAAAAAATAATTTGCGAAAACAGTAATAATACTGACTAAAATCTTGGATAATAAATTTGAAATATGTAAGCCATCAATGCAGGCAGCGAGCAATACATTTTCCACAATCAGCGTCATAAATCGAAGTCCAAAGAACTCGATACACTCTTTTTTCACATCGTTACTTGAATGAAATACAACTTTACGATTTGAAAAATACGCAAAAATAACAGCTACTAACCAAGCTAAACTATTACTGATCAGCCAATTCAGTCCGATTTTTAAACAAATAAAATACACAATGTAATTCACAAGAGTTGTCATAACTCCCACGATTCCATAGCTTATAAATTCTTTGACTTTTTCCATATCCAGAATCCTCCTATCATAATTGAAAGCATACTTATACATAGTCCTATATTTTTAAATGGCGCATGAAATTGAATTGTAATTATATGGCTTCCCTTTTTGATTTTGCATCCCACAAAAGCCTTATTCACAATTTCAACATTCTGCTTTTTTCCATCGATATAAATTTCATATCCCTTTTCATAAGGATAGGATGTTACTAAATAGCCCTCTTTAGATGTTGTTACTTTCCCTTTAAATATAGAATCTGTTTTCAAAGATTTAATCTTTGTTACTTTACGATCAAACACATCCATATCACATGTATAAACACGAATATTGGATATCTTATATTTTCCTTTAGATAAAGTAACATCAAATTGTTTTAATGTTTTTTTAGAAAGTATATACGTAAAGTGTTTATTTCCATTTGGATATACCGAGTGCTTTTTTGACAATGTATTCTTCATTCCATTTATAGAAATCGAAACTTTTTTATTCGTATAATTCTTTACATCAAAATCAATACAGATCAGCTTATTTTTAGTATCAAAATCAATGGGTATTGTTTTTTTTATTTTCCTTTTGTTCTGAATCACAATCGATTGATCTAAATTCTTTATAAGTTTCATCTTTGAGGCATAATCATTACTTGTTTCACCATTCACAATCGTACGATTATAGATGGTATCCAAATTATACGGATAAAAGAGTTTATCAAACTTAGATTCACTCAACGTATCATTTGTCACATAGACCATAGGAAATACATTTTTATTCTTTAATAATTTATAATTCCCCTTTATGTCTACTTCTTTATATCCATATAAATCAGAGTCTTTACTGAGTACATTTTGAACAGACATCATACTCAAATATAAATAATTCTCACTATCTGTTATGATTGTTCGATTGGATTGTGAGATAGGACTTTTTATAATGTCATACACAAAAGTGTTATATAAAGTATTACTTGTTGATGTATAGCTTGATGCCTTCATTTCTTTTTGGTCATAGATACGATTGACACTATAACCTACCTGATCTAAATCGGCTGTCCTTTGATTTAAATCATTTCTTTGCATCAATTTTTGTTTATCCTTGGAATACATGGAATTATAGAGTTTTAAATCTAAACACTGATTGTAGTTTAATCCTGTAAAAACAATCATAGGTACAAGGGCATACATCATTAAACGTTCTTTTTTATCCATAAAGTAATAGCCTATAAACACAAGTGCAACTAATAAACCTAGAAACATGGTTTTTGTGCAAAGAAATAAACCAGCTAAAACAAGTAAACCTTTATTCAGCTTTCTTTCCTGTAACCAATGGGCAAGAATCATAAGTACAAGTGGTAAACATAGCACCAATATTTTTGTGCGTGCATATAAAGTTCCGTTCAATATATAAGAAAAGATTGGGAAAACAAACATGAAAATCAATAGAATCGATAGCTTCTTTGTCTTTTCAAATTGGATGCCTTGAAATAGAGCCATCCAACTAATCACAGTCAATCCACATCCATAGCTATCATAGACAAGTCCTTTTAAAGTTAAGTTTGGAACAAACAAATTAAATAGGTTGGTTTGTACAACAGATTTATGATTATTTATAATCAAATATCCAGTTGGTAGCCATAGTACAGCACCGAATCCCACGCCTAAAACAATTGGAACAATCATATTTTTTATTGTCTTATGTTGGTCATAATCATATAAAAGAAGAATCAATATCATGCCTGGTGTATAGAAATAGTTATGGAAAAGGGCCATACATATGCATAGACTGATCCATTGCCTTTTATTTTTATCAATTAGAATGAGTGAAAGAAATAAAAAAGGAATAATTTCTACAAACATAATTTGTTGGTGAGACTGAAAGAAGCAATTGGCACATATACAACAAATGCTAGAAAAGAAACATATTGTGTCTTTATATCCTTTATTTCTTAGCCAGTAATAACAAAGTCCTCCTGTAAATGACCATAGTAGTGTTGCATAACTTATAATAAAGAAACTTGTTGGTACATTCGGGAATAGATATGATATCAACACGTCTGGCCTTAATAATCCATAATAGGAAAAGCTAAAGGCATTGGTTTGTCCTTGAAGATTCGCAAAACTATCTGGAAGTAATTGTTTTGTCTGTCTAAAATAATCTGCCAAAGATACGTGTTGGGATAACCAGTCTAACTTCGATCCATACATGGAATATGTGGATACACAAAGTACAAATAGGATGGGTAATAATAATAGTATTGTAATATAAAACTTATCTCTTTTTTTCATGGTTTTACTATACAAAATAAATCTTAAGTATCGACAAAAGGAATTATTAAACTTTCCTAAATATATTAAGAAGATTTAAGAAATGTATAAGAAGAGTGTTAAGAATTGTTTGATAGAATTTTTTTGGTGATGAAAATGAAGAAGTTATTATTATGCATCCTAAATTTGATGCTTTGTCTAAATATATCCATCATTCATGCCGAAGAGCCTGAATCTTTAATGATTGTTGCCCATCCAGATGATGAAACGATTTGGGGTGGTTCACATTTAATCAATGGGAATTACACCGTTTTATGTATTACCAATGGAAACAATAAAAAAAGAAAAAAAGAGTTTATGAACGTCATGGAAAAGACACATTCCAAAGGAATCATTTTATCGTTTCCAGATAAGACGAAGGGGAAGCGTGATAACTGGAAGTCTTGTAAAAAGGATATTCAAAGAGAAATCAAAAAGGAAATCGATTCTAAGGATTGGGATAAAATTGTTACACATAATCCAGATGGAGAATATGGGCATATCCACCATAAAAAGGTATCTAAGTATGTTACTATGATTTTAGAAAAAGAAGATAAGATAGATCAGCTTATGTATTTTGGTAAGTATACTTCAAGGAAAAACAAGGCGGATCTAAAGAATGAAAAGAGTTTATCAAAGAAAGATTATGATGAGAAATTAGAAATCATTCAATCGTATTCTTCTCAATCGAAAGTGATGGATCATTTACATCATATGTTGCCTTATGAAAATTGGAAACACTATTCTGATTGGGGTAAAATAGAATAAATGAAAGGGAATGTGAACATGCAGACACGTATTTTAGTAGCGGATGACAATGCGGAAATCCGTGAAATATTAAGAATTTTATTAACTGGCGAAGGCTATGAAGTGATTGAAGCTAAAGATGGAAATGAGGTCCTTCAATTGTTTGATTCTTCTATTGATTTGATCATCCTCGATATCATGATGCCAAACATGAATGGGTATCAGACTTGTTTAAAGCTTCGTGAAACAAGTAATGTCCCCATCTTATTTTTAACGGCCAAAGGATTGGATTCAGATAAAACACTTGGTTTTTCAAGTGGTGCGGATGACTATTTGGCAAAACCTTTTTCTTATAGTGAATTAACGGCAAGAGTCAAAGCTTTACTTCGTTGTTATCAGGTTTATAAGGGTAAAAAAGAAGAAATCTCTATGGATACGGAAAAAGATTTAAGTATGGATGGTCTTACTTTGCGTTATGCCCAACAAAATGTAGAAGTCAATGGAAAGGAAGTTGAATTAACGGATATTGAATTTAATATTTTGAGTACGCTAATGAAGAATCCTAAACAGATTTTTTCAGCTGAACAATTGTATGAAAAAGCTTGGAATGAACCTTATTATTATTCGGCAAACAATACGATCATGGTTCATATTCGTAATCTTAGAAAGAAAATTGAGAAAGATCCCGCAAACCCGGTATACATAAAGACAATATGGGGAAAGGGGTATCGTTTTGAATAAAAAAATAACGAGATTGTATCTTTCCCTTCTTGTTTTTTTATTGAGCTTTTTTGCGATCTATTCGCAAAGATTTGTCGTTTATGATTCTTTAAATGCACATTTTAATTATTCAGATACTTTGTCTAAAGAAGAGATCAAAGAGGCAAAGGCTTATTTGGACAAACAAGAAAAAGTGGATTTCATGAATCACATCCAAATTCGTAAGGACTTAAATCAATTATTAAAAAAGGGAAGTTATCAAGTCATTTTATATAAAACAAAATCAAACAAGCCAGATGGGAAAGTCGTAGATTCTGTACTTGCGTTTCGTGGTCGTGCCCCTTTAAAAAGTGCACAAAAGTATAGTATTTTTATAAATAGTTCAAGTAAAGCGAGCTCTATTGAATGGTATCCATCTTTCACGAATTATTATCATTCTTATCGTATTTTTGATTGTATTTTAAGTCTTATTATCACAATTCTTTTTTATTGGATTAGTGGAAGACTTCAACCACTTAGATCAAAGAAAAACATTTTCTATTCTTTATCCAGTCGTATGATGTTTTCTTTTCTTTGTGCAACATTATTGGTATTAACTTCTTTTTCTTTTCTATATTTAAATCGTAGTGTTGTCTTTGAGTTTTTAATGGATACATTTTATCAATCGGAAGATTATTCTTCTTATGTAAAGAAATTAGAGAAACAACTACAAAATTTTGATCTAACAAAAGAAAACAAAAAAGCTATCAATCATGTATTAAAAGAAAATACATTAAATCATGCGTATGTGGAATTATATGATCAAGAGGGAATTTATTTTACGGATAAGTCCCCATTAAGCAGCAAAAACCTTCTTCTATTATATAGTTTTGATGATTTAGATGTTTTAGAAGCTCCTTTATACTATGACTATCCAATCCATTTTAAAAACCAGACTGTTTCTATATATATTACTTCTTTTCCAATGATTCCATTTCAGATTCCTTATATTATTCTTTCACTTTTGATTTCTTTTTCTTTCTATTTGATTGTCCTACAAAGTTTTATCCGTAAACGAATTCTTTCCATTCAAAGTTTACAAGAAGATGTCTTTACTCTTGCGATTGGTGATTGGAATCATGAAATCAAAGTAAGTGATAAAGATGAGATTGGACGTTTAGCCCAGGACTTGAATCAAATGCGCATTGCCTTTCTACAAACGATGGACAATGAACAACAGGCGCGTGTTGCGAATAAAGAATTAATTTCTTCTTTATCTCATGATTTAAGGACTCCGTTGACAACATTAAAGGGATACCTTGAAATCATGAATTTAAAAAAGGATGATATTGAATTTCGTGATCAATATCTTCAGAAGTGTTTAGCTAAAGTTGAAGAAATCACCTATCTTTCAAATAAAATGTTTGAGTATTCTCTTGTCTTTTCAACAGAATATAATTCAGATCTGACAAATATACCCGTTCAAAGAGTCATGGATACATTGGTGGATCATATTCAGTATTTAAGGGAAATGGATCTACACATTTTATATGAACCTCTACAAACTTCTCTATCTATAGATGCGAATTTTGCGATGATCCAAAGGATATTAAACAATGTATTTTCAAATATTCAAAAGTATTGTGATCCTTGGAAAGATATCGTGATTCAAACAACAATTGAGGAAGATCAATTAAAAATGAGTTTCACAAATTCAATCAATCGTCATTTGGATAAAGTAGAAAGTAATGGAATTGGTTTAAAGAGTGTTAAAAAAATGATAGAACTCCATCATGGAACTTTCTATCTAGATGAAACAAATGATTTATTTACGATTGTTTTAACTTTCCCTATTCATCAGTAAGAGTCATTCTTACTGATTTTTTATTTAATTTTCCCATGGCTTTCTTTTGGCAAATTTGTTATTGTGGACCAACTATAAGATGGTTGTTTGGAAAACTATTTAATTAGAAGCAAATATTGCTTCTTTTTTTTCTTCGATTATAATTAGATTTGTATTGAAAGGACTGTTTTAATATCCCGAGTTTGACAGTTGAAAAAGTAAAAAGTGCTAGAAAGCCTTTATTCAAGGTTTAATCTAGCACTTTCGTTTTTTTGAAATGTTGTATGTGATTTCTATTTTGAATATTTTTTTACTATTTTGTTTAAATCACTTGGTCTATAGTACTTTCTGTTTAGTTGTAGCTCGAAACATCTTTCTAATGCATCTAATACCTGACTTCCACTATAGATGGATTTGTAGTACATGTCATCCATATTTACTACATTCATATTTCGTAATGTTTTTATTAGGTTTGATGTTGTTACATGAGTTAAGTTGTCATCCAACTTGCACTCCATAAGCCTGTATATAAGTAGTGCAGTGTAGCAGATTAAAAAATGTGCACGTATTCTTTCTGGCTTTCTCAAGAATACTGGTCTTGCATCGAAATTAGTCTTCATGATTCTAAAACAGTCTTCGATTTTGTATCTATTTTGAGCTACTGCTAGGATGTCTTTGGCTGAATCGTCAAGATTTGTTGCGACGGCATAGAATCCATCGTATTTTTCTTCTTCATGGATTTTATCCATATCCAATACATAATTAGCTGTATCAGATGATGTGTTCTTAAGGAATCGACGTATATCGTTGGGTCCTTTTTTTATCTTTTCAGGATCTTTAAGTCTTAATAACTTTTTAGCACGTTCAAGCTGTCTTTCGCGGATAGTCCTTTGGTATTCCATCATCTTTCTAGAGAAAGTGACAATGATATATTGATGTAACGTTCCTTTGGCTTTTACTTTTTTTGTTCGACCGTTCTTGTATACTTTTTCTTCATAAAGTCCTGTATCCATGGCCGTGTTGGCGGGAATTACTTTATAGGCAAAATCATTGTATAGGCTTAGATTGTTTGCGCCTTTTTTATTAAATGTTCGCATTTCTTTCAATGTGATTGCATCGTCATTTGACAATAGACGGTAGTTTGAATCGTTGAATACGATATCTTTGATCTCTTGTCCAAGTTTTTTTACTGACTGTGTAACGATATAAGCTCTACCACCCATATCATTGAATTTACGGATATTGTAGGATCCAAGTCCTGCATCCGCACAGTATATGAACTTTTTGTTTCCGGTCATTTTTATAACTTCTTTTTCAAGTGGAACGGCAGTAAGCTGTTCATTTGTGTTTCCTGGATGAATACACATAGAAATAGGGATTCCACGGCTGTCCATGATAAGCCCCATTTCAACAATAGGAGATGTCTTGTTTTCCTTACTGATTCCGAACTGACGAAGTCCAAGGATAATTTCTCCAGTAACTTCGTCAACAATCTCCTCATCAGGCTTTTCTGTTTCAAAGAAATAGTTTGTACAGTCATAGTACATAACTGAAGTATCTCGTTTAACGATGTTTTCGGAATTGTCAAAAAGATGTTTTAAATATTGGTCACTGTTTCTGTCTAGAATATCCAAGAAACGAATCATATGTTGGTATTCAATCTGAGGTTTTTCATAGTATGTATCAAGTTTATCGTATGTTCCATATTTACTGGCAGGATCCAGAATCCTTGCATAGGTAAGAAACTGACAGATTTTATTACAGTCGTAGGTGATCTTTCGGTCAGAAGAAACTGATTTAAAAAAATCAGACAGATTCAATTTGGCATAGATATCCTTAAGATACAGATATCCAATGTTCAAACTAGTAGAATTCGAATAAAGAGAATCTGTAGAAGGGATTCTTTCATTAAAGTCCATAGTAACAATGAATTCAGATCTGCCAGAACGATATTCCTCATTCATTTTTTTTACTTCGTTTTTAGCGTATTCCAAGGGATTATCCGTTATAAGAAGAAGCTCAGAATGTTTACCTAATCTTTTGATATTTTTGGTTGTCGTTTTTTTACCATTTCTAAATCCCTGCTGAATATAGTAAGTAGGATCTTTAAGTCGTTTATCATAATACAGTTTCATAGAAGCAGCCATCCTTTACAACTATTATATCACAATTACAACACATACAACAATAAAAAATAAAAATTTGACGAAAAAAAAGCCGTACATAAACGACATTTGACTATTTCGGCTATGAGCAAGTGTTAAACTCCCGAGTCATTCTTACTGATTTTTTATTTAATTTTCCCATGGCTTTCTTTTGGCAAATTTGTTATTGTGGACCAACTATAAGATGGTTGTTTGGAAAACTATTTAATTAGAAGCAAATATTGCTTCTTTTTTTTCTTCGATTATAATTAGATTTGTATTGAAAGGACTGTTTTAATATGAATAAAGAATTAATTGAAGAACTAAAGGCACAGGATTTTAATGTAGTGGCTGTATCTAAAACGCGTACAAAGGAAGAGATTGATGAAGTCGCAAAAATGGGGCTAACTACTTTTGGAGAAAATCGTGTACAGGAATTTATAGATAAGTATGATCCAAAATATACTTGGCATATTATTGGTCATCTACAGACAAACAAAGTGAAATATATTATTGGAAAGGTCGATGTGATTGAAAGTTTGGATTCATTGAAACTTGCTGAAGAAATTGAAAAGCAGGCGAATAAACATAGCATCACGCAAAAAGTCTTAGTGGAACTAAAGATTTCTGAAGATCCAAATAAAACGGGATATCCTTTTAAGGATGCCAAAAACTTTATTTCTCAATTGCAGGAATTTAAACATATTCAAATCAAAGGAATTATGTGTGTTGCTTCAAAAACAGCAGATCAGGCATTAGTAGAATCTGAATTTGAACAGATGCACACCCTTTATTTAGAGCTCAAAGAGCAATATCCAGATATGGATACTTTATCCATGGGGATGTCTCAAGATTATAAGTTAGCTATTAAACATGGTTCGAATACAGTTCGAATTGGACGCGCAATTTTTGAATAATTTTTTAAACAGTGCTATACTAATCCCATGCAAAATTCACAGAAGAGAAAGTTGAAACCACAAAACCTACTTATTGTTTTGGCATGTGTATGTTTGGTTATAGGTACTTTCACAGTTTTGTTGTCAAACCATTCAAATTCAAATTCAGATTCAAAAACAAAAACAGTCAATAAACATTACGAAACGATTGCGACTGTCATGATTGATGCTGGACATGGTGGTTATGATGGAGGAACCGTTGCAGAGGATGGTACTACCGAAAAAGATTTAACTTTGGCTTTGGCTTTAGAAACAGGTAAACAGCTAGAAGAACTAAATCCAGAAATCAAGGTTATCTATACTCGTACCAGTGATAAAGTAACTTGGCCAGAAGATGAATCCGAGGATTTAAAAGCAAGAGTTGAGATGGCTAAAAAAGAAAAAGCCGATTATTTCTTCTCCTTCCATATCAATTCAAATGAAGATCCTACTTGTTCTGGATATGTTTCTTATATACGTCAAGACGATCAAGCAAGTGAACAAATCACAGAATATATATCTAAAAACTTATCTGATTTAGAATGGACACATGATCGTGGTACTCTTACAACCGAATTTTATCCTCTACATGTAGTTGATGAACAAAAAATCCCAGCCATCTTATTTGAAGCTGGTTTTAGTACGAATGCCAAGGAAATACAAAAACTTGAAAATCCAGCAAATCAAAAGGAGATTGCCCAGGCTATTGCGAAGGCTTTCAACAAATATATTACTGAAAATAAATAAACAAAAAGGGGCTGTAATGAATAAATAAGTTTCAGCTTAATAAAAAAAGGACCGAATATTCAAGATTTAAAAATCGGCGCTCTAAAATAGTGTAGGGTTTCCGTATCAGGTTAAGAAAACTTCAATTTATGAATTTATTAAAAATGGGTCATATTCACCACTTCGTTGGTGAAATGACCCGTTTTTTTGTCTAATGATTTATTTGATGTTTTATTTATTTTTCTTGTAACAACCTCTAGGCCAACCTTTCATACGAATTGATTTGTGAGAACCTGCGTAATTTGGCTTAGTAGTTTTATTCATGCAATAAAGGCATCTGTTTCTATGTCTCAGAAAGTTTTTATATCCTTTTGCATTGTTTTTAATTTCAAAATTTCTTGAATACCGCTCTTTTTCATTTCTTCGATATGTTTCCATAAATCATTTTCTAAATTAGAATGCTTATTAAAATACACGTAATCACTCTTTAAATAGTACACAGTCCTTAATTCATCAGATATTTTGGATTCTCCACCTTTTCTCCATTACTCAATACGATAAAATCCTTGATACCTAGATCGATACCTGTCTCATTATATGTTAGTGGAAATAATACTTCTTCCACATCCGTATAACATAATGAAACATAATACTTTCCACTTGGTACTTGTGAAATGGTTGCACTAAGTAGTCTTCCCTTAGGTGGTCGTGTTTTCTTTATCTTTACAAGACCAATCTTAGGAAGCTTGACCTTATTATCTATGAGTTCAATATTTCCATTCGTATATTTCGTTGTATACGAATAACGATGCGTCTTCTTCGATTTGAATCTAGGATATTCAGCCTTTTTTCGAAAGAAATTGAATTATGCCGTGTCCAGATTCTTTACACTTGACTGCAAAGCAATCGAATCCACTTCCTTAAGCCATTCATATTCTTTCTTTAAAGAAACTAGATCCTTGGCACATGCAGTATACTTATACATATAATCCATTCAAGGACAAAAGAAATGACAGAACATACAGAAAAAGATGTATTGATGAAATGTACAAAATGCACTTACGAAGAAGAAGTACCTAGATGGTTGATTGATGAATTATTTTCAAATGAACCTGAAGAAAACTATATGATGCATTTCCCTGAATGTGATCATAAAATGATTGTAAAAAAATAATTCGACAACTTCAGACAAATACAAAATGTTGGCTATTACGATAGTCCTTTTTGTCGTTGCTGATAACCCACAAATTGTGACAATTTGATAGTTTTTCACATACCACATTCCCCTGTTCTGAAACCAAAATCTTAATATATAAAAAAAACCGATATTATGATTGTTTAAAATCATCTTTATCGGTTCTTATTTTATAATTTAGAAAACGCAAGACATGCTGCACCAAGTAATCCACTATCTTCATTTAGAGTTGATTTTCTTACCTTAACTAAAGGTGCAATTACTGCATATACTTTTTCTTTTACTAAGCTTTCAACTTCTTCTACAAAACCTGGAATCTTTAATGCGACTGATCCTCCAAGAATCACCATTTCCGGATCCACAAAAGCTTGTATACCTGCAATATAATTTGCCAAATATAGTTTTGCATCATCCATAATCATTTTAGCTTCTAAATTTCCTTGAAGTGCTAAATCATTGACTTCGCCTGCATGAGCAACCACTAAACCTGCTTTTTTTGCACGTTGCTCAATGGCTGTTCCACTACAGATAGCTTCAATTCCACCTGGATAAATACTTCCATGACTTGGTCCATTATTCCATAGACATGTATTTGCGACTTCATTCGCAAAGCCATGAGCTCCTTGGAATACTTTCTTGTTGATAACAAGTCCGGCTCCTAGTCCTGTAGATACCGTTAAATATTGAACGATATTAGAATCTTTTCCTTCACCAATAACAGCTTCTGCAAGAGCTGCTAGATTCGCATCATTTTCAAGTTGTACAGGTTTATGAATCAAGTTTTCTAATTCTTTAGACACATAGAATCCATGCCATTTTCCATGTAGGTTTGGTGTTGTTAAGATCTTTCCTGCCATCAAATCAAGTGGTCCAGGACAAGACATGCCCACACCTACAATGTCCTTATTGAATCCATCAATAGCTTCTTTAATTTGATGCATTGTTACATATGGATCATCTGCATCTGTTGGAAATTGAATTCTTTGTTCAATTACATAATTTTCATCAATTAGAGCAACACGTGTATTTGTTCCTCCAATATCAATTGCCACGGCATACTTCATAAACATTAAGCATCTACTTTTTGATACAATTCAATGATTTCTTCAGCTAACAATTTAGCCATTTCACAACTCGCCATTTGATCTTCTGCATGCATGAACAATAAAGAGAATTCTGTCTTTTGTCCTTGAGCTTCTCTTTGAATCAAATCAGCATGTACTTTGTGGGCCCCTACAAAGAATTCTTCAGCACCTTCCATCAATTCTTTAGCGGCTTCATAATCCTTTTCTTTTGCCTTTTGAATGGCTTCTACATAATTTGATTTTGCAGCTCCACTATTAGAAATAATCTGGAAGCAAATCATTTCAAATTCTTCGTTCATTATCCTAACACCTTCAAAGCATGTTCTAATACTTTTTTACCATTCATCATACCATAATCTTGCATATTAATAGCTTCTACAGGTAAGTTTGGTGCCATTGCCTGAACATTCTTTAATTCATAACGAATTTGTGGTCCTAACAAGATCATATCTGGAGTCCCCAAATTTTTCTTTGCTTCTGTTAAAGATTTTGCACTGATTTCAACTTCAACACCCATTGTTTTAGCTGCGTCCTGCATTTTCTTTACTAACATACTTGTTGACATACCAGCATTACATACCAATAAGATTGTTTTCATGATTATTCTTCTCCTTCATTCTCAATTGCGGCTTGTTTTTCTAATACTCTGTCATTAATTTTAACAAATGGAATATAAATTAATACACCTAACACTAATACAATAGCTTGAACTAACACAGCTTTCAAGTCTCCAGCTGTAGCTAAGAAAGAACTTAATAAAGGTGGTGTTGTCCAAGGAACTAATGATACACATGGGCTCATGAATCCTGATGCAGTTGCGATATAAGAAATTAGGATACCTAAAGCTGGAACCAAGACAAATGGAATGGCCATAGTGATGTTATAAACAATTGGATATCCAAAGATAACTGGTTCATTGATATTGAAGATTCCAGGTGCTACTGACATTTTGGCAACATTTTTTGTCATTGCGTTTTTACCAACTAAGAAAGTCGCAATTAATAAACAAATTGTTGATCCAGATCCACCCATCAAACCATAAGTTGTAACTTGAGAAACGTTAATAATGTTTGGAATAGCTTGTCCTGCACTATATGCTGCAATATTTTCTGTAATATTGATAATTAATAGTGGTTCTAAGATTGAACTGTAAATAACCGATTGGTGAATACCAAACAACCATAACATATTTCCTAAAGAGTAAAGAATGATACATCCCCATAATCCTGTTCCAATGTGACGTAATGGTTCTTGGATAAATGTTGTAATTAAGTTGATGATATTATTTCCTGTTAAATTGAATAGAGCAGCAGAAACAAAACCAAATAATGAAACAACAATAATTACTGGAATTAATACATTGAATGATTTTCCTACTGCAGGAGGTACGTTATCACCTAAGTTCACTTGAAGTTTTTTAATGTTAGATACTTTGATAAATGCTTCTGTCGCAAGTAATGCCACGATTACTCCGGCAAACATAGATCCTGTTCCTAAATTTGCGAAAGGCAATACACCTGATACTTCAACTGCAGTTTCTGCACCGTTTGGAGTTACACTGACTGTGTTTGGCATCATCGCAATTAAGCAAGCCATTGAAATCATAGATGCAGCTAATGGATTTTCAAAATCACGGTTACGTGCCAAGCAATACCCAATAATTGCTGCAATCAATAATCCGGAAATATTTAATGTTGCATTTGTAATTGTTGTTCCCCAGTATTGAACATTTGCTAGTGTATCTCCACTGAAGATCCAAGTAAATACTGTGTTATTTAATAAAACGGCTAAACCAGCCAAAATATACAATGGCATTACTGTCGCAAATGCATCACGTAATGAACGTAAATGAATTTGATTTCCTAATTTAACCGCCACCATTGTAAACTTATCTACAAATTTATTATTTTCTAATGACATTTTTTATTCTCCCTCTTTTAAATCATAATAAAAACCATTTTGTTTACTCAATTCGTTATACCAATGTCCTGATTTTTTGATTGTACGTTCTTGTGTTTCTAAATCAACTTTGATAAAACCATAACGATTCTTATAAGCATTATTCCATGACCAGCAATCAAAAGCTGTCCATGCGTGGAATCCAAAACAATTGCTTCCTTCCTTCATCGCTTTGTTTAACCAAGCTAAATGTTCTTCATAAAAATCAATACGATAATCATCTTGAACATTGCCATCTTCATCCCAATACTTTTCTTCTCCTTCGACTCCCATACCATTTTCACTGATAAACCATGGAATATTACCATAATTATCTTGAACATTTTTGGCAATATCATAAATTGCCTTTGGATAAATTTCCCATCCACGATATGGATTCATACGACATTCTGGCCAGAACCACTCTTCAAAATATTGATCAGGTTGCCATGGTGTCTTGAAATTTTCTGGATGATCTTGTGCCTTAACACGTTTTGGATGATAGTAATTCACTCCTAAAAAATCAACCGTATTTTTTGAAATAACTTCTAATTCTTCATCTGTATATTCCCAAAGTACACCATCTTTTTCAAGCACTTTTATTAATCTTTCTGGAAGCTTTCCATATACAGCTGGATCTAAGAATGCTCGATTAAATAAATCATCTGTAAATTCAGATGCAGCTAAATCTTCCTTGCTTTCACTTCTTGGATAAGCTGGTGTTAGGTTTAGAATAATTCCTATTTTCCCTTCCAAATTCATTGAATGATACATTTCAATCACTTTTGCACTCGCAAGATTGATATTATATATCACCTGCATAGCTTCCTTACCTTTGCCTTTGTAGTTTGGATAATGGAAACCATAAAGATATCCAGCTTCAGGAATAACCATTGGCTCATTAAAAGTTGTCCAGTAACGAATATCTTTTCCAAATAACTCAAAACATTTTTGCGCAAATCCTACAAATAAATCTACGACCTTTTTACTTTCCCAACCACCATATTTTTCGAGCAATTCAACCGGCATATCAAAATGATGTAAATTCATAACCAATTCAATACCATTCTTTTTTGCTTCTTGAATTACATTGCGATAAAACTCAACAGCTTTTTCATCCACTTCAAACGTTTCAAAATCTGAAATTAGACGGCTCCATTGAATCGAAGTTCGAAATGAATTAAAGCCACATTGTTTCATCAAGCTAAAATCTTCTTGGTAGTGATGATAAAAATCACTCGCAACATCCGGTCCAACACCTTGAAAAAAATCTTCAGGTCGAGTATGAAACCAATGATCCATGATATTTTCATGTTTTTTATCAAAGGTACCTTCACTCTGTGGACCGCTTGTTGCTGCTCCCCACCAGAAATTTTTAGGGAATGAAATAAACTCCATGTTGTTGTCCTCTCCTTCTTTCTGAATGCATTATATATTCTTTTGATTCTTTTGTCTAGACATTTATTTAATAAATATATATTTATTTTTTTATTTATTTATATTGTCTATAGTCATTAGAAAATATAAAAAATAATTAATACTTAGTATTTACTTTATATATCATATTTATGTATAATATATACATCATAGACATATATAATATTTGTCTATATTAAGGAGGTCATTTTTTATGGACATTAAATATAAAACTATTTATGATTCAATCAAAGATAAGATTTTAAATAAAGAATATCCTGCTAATTCAAAGATTCCTGATGAAATTTCATTATGTAAAGAATACAACTGTTCAAGAATGACAATGAAAAAAGCGCTAGATTTACTAGTGCAAGAAGGATTGCTGTATCGTAAAAGAGGACAAGGGAGTTTTGTCATGTCAAGCAACAATTCAAAAGGACAAATCGTTATTCCTGAAAGAGAACTTCAAGGTTTCACTAAATCAAGTCAGGGAAATGTCACTTCAAAAATATTAGAATTTAAATTGGAGTTTGCGAATGAAGAAATCGCAAACAAATTAAACATCCACGTTGATGATCCAATCTATAACATTTTCCGACTTAGACTTGTCAATAATAAGCCTTATGTTCTTGAAAGGACCTATATGCCTACAAGTTTGATTCCCGGCATTACTTTAGAAGTTTTATCTCATTCTGTTTATGCCTATATTGAAAATACATTGAATCTAAAAATAGCCAGCGCCAACAAAACTACTAAAGCAGATGTATCGAATGAATTAGATCATAGATATTTAAATCTAAAAGATATCGAACCTGTTCTTGAAATTGATCAGATTGCCTATCTAGATAATGGAATTCCATTTGAATACTCTATTTCACGACATAGATATGATTTATTCGCATTCAATATTTTCTCTGTTAGGCGTTAAAAAAAGGATGTTTACTACGAAATGTAGCTAAACATCCTTTTGTGTTAATGCATCTGGTAAAATTAATCTGACTGATTCTATGCGGTTTTTTTCTACCTTTAAGACCTTAATGCGGATTCCATTTGGTAAAGTTGTTTCATCATTTGTCTGTGGCAAACGACCTAAGGCATCAATGACAAGTCCTCCAACAGAATCAAAGTCTTCACTATCTAAATCTAAGTCTAAATAGTCATTTAAATCATGTAAGCTTAAATATCCTTTTACATCATATGTTTGATTATTTAATTTGACAATATTTTCTTCTTCATGTGCATCATACTCATCTTGAACATCTCCTACGATCTCTTCAATGATATCTTCTAGAGTAACGATACCTGAGAATTCTCCATATTCATCCATGACTATCGCAAGGTTAAATGTGGATTGTTTCATTTCAATCAATAATTCGGATACTTTTTTATTTTCATATGTGAACTTTGGTTTACGTAAAATCTTTTGCATATCAAAATGCGAAAAATCATCATACATCAATAAGTCTTTCATATTGACAATACCAATAATATTATCAATTTTATCTTGATAGATTGGAATACGCGTAAACTTTTCTTCTCTAAATATCTCCAATAAGTCTTTATATGTACTATCCACTTCTGCCATCACAACATGTACACGAGGCACCATAACATCTTTAGCTTTGGCATCCCCCAAATCAAACACCTTATTGATCATATCTTTTTCATCTTCTTCAATGACACCTTCTTCGTGAGAAACATCTACAATTGTACGCAACTCACTTTCAGTCATAGATATATTTTTGTTTGAATCTTTTATTCCCATTAATTTTAGTATGCCTGAACTAAATAAATTCACAAACCAAATAACTGGTGTTAATATTTTCATCAAAAAAGAAATTGCAGGTGCATACGCAATCGCAAGATTATCTGCATTGATCGTAGCCCATGTTTTTGGTGTGATTTCTCCAAACACTAAAATCAAAAAAGTGATAATAAATGTTGCGATACTTACAGCTGCTCCACCAAAAGAATAAGCAATCAATGAGGCAATACTTGCAGCTGAAGTATTCACTAAGTTATTACCAATCAATATAGCACTTAACATTTTTGATTGATTTTCTAATATTCTTAAAGCTAATGATGCTTTTTTATTTCCTTCATCTTCTAAAGTTCTCAAGCGAATCTTACTAACCGAAACCATTGCCGTTTCAGCTGAAGAAAAGAAGCCTGATAAAGCTAATAAAATAACTAATTCAAGGATTTGTATCCATAAATCCGAGTCCATTTTCCACACTCCCTATATCTTTGAATATTGTATCATACTCATGATATTCTAGGAAGGGCAAGTCGAATTGCCTTCTCTACAATTTCGATTGTTGGATTTTTAAATCCTTTTACTTCTCCATCCATATTCGCATAAATAATTTCATTTTCTGTATCTAAATGAACTGTTTTAGCTTGATACATCGTAACTAAATCTTTGTATTGAATGTGATTTCCTTCTTGGTATTTTTTTGCCAATCGAACTATTTGATGTCTCTTTACATCTGAAATCAAACAAACATCCATCCAGCCATCATCAATATTAGCATCTGGACATGGTTTAAATCCTCCACCATAGTATTTTCCATTCGCAAACACAAGAAATCCATATTTCCCTTTTGGCAATCTTTTAGTATCGATTTGAATTTGATAATCTTGACCAATTGGTTTTCTCAAACTGATCAAAGCAGACAATGCGTATGGAATAATACCTTCTGTAGGCATTTTTTTCTTTAATTCGTTTACTTGTTTTGCGACTTCAACATCAAATCCAAAAGAAACTGTATTTATTGAATATTCTCCATTCACTTTAATCAAATCACAGTCCATGTATTCTGGATTTGAATAATTTGCAAGATTTAAAAAATCTTCTCGTTTTAAATCTTCAAAATATTTCACAAAATCATTTCCCGTTCCAATTGGAATCACAGAAATAGTCACATTTTCTTTTTCAGCACATCCATTAATGACTTCATGCAAAGTGCCATCCCCACCACATACATATAAATGCACAGGTTCATTGGATAGAGCATACTTTTTTGCGATAAAAGTCGCGTGTTCAGGACCTTTTGTTTTTTCGATGATGATACGTTTTCCTTGAAAATGCTCTTTGATTTCTTGTATTAATTCATATTGACTGTTCTTCCCTGATTTGGGATTTACAATAAATACATCCTTCATATAATCATTACCTCTTTAAGCCTCAATCAATCTTTGTACACACGTACTTGCGAGAAGTAAACCGGCACTGGCCGGAACAAAAATAGCACTAGGCAATGGTTGTCCTGATTCTACTGGAATCGGTTGTTCTAAAGATGCCACCACCCAGATCTTATTGCGTATACGATTTTTTCTCTTCCATTGACGAATCTGTTTAGCCATTGGATCATAACTAGTTTTTTCTACTTCTGTAACTACTAATTTTGTAGGATCTTTACGTCTTGCCATTCCCATACTTGATAAAAATGGTATGTTTCGATCAATACATGCTTGCATCAAATCCTTTTTACTTTGAATTGAATCAATGCAGTCTACGACAAAATCAATGGGTTGTGAAAATATTTCATCATTTTTTGTTTGATCATAAAAACAGGCATATGTATCTACAATACAATTTGGATTTAATGTACTAATTCTTTTCTTTAGCACATCCACCTTGACTTCATTTACTGTATCTAAGGTCGCTACTAATTGTCGGTTGATATTACTTGGTTCCACACAATCTTTGTCTATAAGAATCAAATGACCAATTCCGGTTCTTGCTAAAGCTTCTACACAAAAAGAACCGACTCCTCCAACTCCAACAACAAGGACTGTCTTATCATTGAGTGTTTGTAGTGCTTCTTTTCCTAGCAACAATTCACTTCTCTCATTTGTCTTCATCCATCAACCATTCCTTTACTGCACTATATATTTCATCTCTATTCTGCGCTTCAAACCAATGTACAGGCATCTGATTCTTAAACCATGTATATTGTCTTTTCGCATATTGTCTAGAATGTGTTTTTATAGCTGTCTTTACTTCATCGATACTTTTTTCTTTTAAGAAATAGTCCTTAAATTCTTTATAGCCAATTCCTTGAAAGCTTGTATATTCCCATGTTTCTGGGTTTATAAACAAATCTTCCACTTCTTTGACCAAACCATTTTCGAACATAATATCTACTCTTTTATTGATTCGATCATGTAAAATGTCTCGATCTACATCCAATCCTAAAAAATACACATCATATAATGGAATATGTTGTTGTTTGTCCTCTTGTTCCGATTTTGATGTACCACTATGACAAATTTGCAGAGCACGAATCAATCGTTTGCGATTGTTTGGATGAATTTTTTCGAGAGCTTTTTCATCTTGTTCTTTTAACATTTCAACCAATTCTTCATTCATTCTCGAATTTAAAAAATTTGTATAAGTAACATCTTCTTGTTCTTCTTGAAATTCATAGTCATACAATGCAGCTTTTAAATAAAGACCTGTTCCACCACATAAAATAGGAAACTTTCCTCTTTTTACAACATCTTCGATAGCCGTACGGCATTTTTCTTGGAACACCTTTACATTGTAAGGTTCATCATAATTTTGAACATCAATCAACTCATGATGTATACCTTGCATTTCTTCTTGTGTTACTTTGGCCGTGCCAATATCCATTTTTTTATACACTTGCATACTGTCACAAGAAATGATTTCTCCATCTAATTGTTTGGCCAACCATACGGAAAGACTTGTTTTTCCAATCCCAGTTGGACCTACAATTGCTAATACTTTCTGTTTATCCACGTTCAAATTCCTTTCTCAATTCATTATCACTCATCACAATGACGGTTGGTCTTCCATGAGGACAATGATATGGTTGTTTACACTTTTGTAAATCTAAAATAACCTGCTTCATTTCCTGCATAGATAATGGTCGATTAAAACGAATTGAACTGTGACATGCCATAGTCGCAATCATATGTTTTCTTAGTTTTGCCATATCTACATCTTGATTCTCCACAAAATAATCTAATAAATCTTGTAAGAATTGTTTTTGATCCACATCATGAAACCACAATGGTATTTCACGAAGAATCAATTGATCTGTTCCAAATGGTTCAAATTCAATCCCAAAGAATGATGTTTTTTCATTGATTGTCATATATTGAGCCAATACGTTACTTGAAACATCCAATTGAATAGGAACCATAAGTGGTTGTTTGTTCGTACATTGAACTAATAATTTTTCGTTTAACTGCTCATAATGATATCTTTCCTGAGCAG
This sequence comes from Eubacterium sp. TM05-53, assembly GCF_003436425.1. GTDB lineage: Bacteria > Bacillota_I > Bacilli_A > Erysipelotrichales > Erysipelotrichaceae > Holdemanella. Next base: position 12,773 of record NZ_QSPK01000004.1, on the reverse strand, counting down.
CATGCTGATCCACAATAACCAAACCTTCTTCATTACTACATAAGATATAGGAATCATGCAATTGTGCTAATACTTGAAGGTGCAAAAAGAATTCTGGACCTTTATCATTTTTATCGTCCTTAGGAATTGGATATGAGATTGGTTCTTCCTGTATTTTTATTTCAGGAGCTGGTTTTTCTTCATATACCTGTATTTGCTCCGCTTTTTCCTTGATGACTACTGGATTATAATTTTTAAAACTCTGTTCAATCGATTTATTCTCTTTTAGCTGTTGCTTAATAGGATATGAATATTGTATTTCTGGCTGTTCAAATACAACGCTTTTCTTTTCTGGCTTACTTACCGCTACTGTTTTTAAAGAAGCATTTAAAGCATCTTGAATTGTTGTTTTAATTAAATCAAGCATTTCGCCTTGTTTTGACAAACGAACCTCCCATTTATTAGGGTGTACGTTTACATCTACCAATTGTGTGTCTGAATCCATTTGTAAAACAACGATAGGAAAACGATTTGGTGGCATATAATCACTATACGCATCTAGTATCGCTTTTTGGATTGCAACACTGCGAATCAATCTTGTATTTAATGTCAAAAACATAAAATATTTTGTAGCTCGATTGATTTTTGGTTGGATTGCATATCCATGTATATGAAAATCTTCGTTGTTCCCTTCAAATGGAATCGCATTCTGAGCTACTTCTTTGCCATACATTTGGTATAGAATTTCTTGGATATTTCCATTGCCACTTGTTTGAAACACTACTCTTCCATCATGAGATAGTTGAAAACGAATTTGTGGATGGGATAATGCCATCTTATTCATTAAATCGGCAATTACAGAAAATTCATAAGAAATACTCTTTAAATGTTTGAATCTTGCGGGTGTTTTAACAAATAATCCAGAAACATCTAATTTTGTTCCTCGTGGACAATTACAACTTTCATCAACATCCAAACTTCCATAGTTGTATCTTAATAAAGTACCTTCTTCACCATTGCTTGTCTGCAATTCAACTTGGGCAACAGAAGCAATACTTGGTAAAGCTTCCCCTCTAAATCCCATAGTTTGAATATTGAATAATTCTTCTTCTGAATGCATTTTACTTGTGGCATGTCGCATAAAAGCTAAATGTGCATCTTCATGATCCATTCCACAGCCATCATCTGTAATCACAATTCGTTCAATACCACCTTGGTATACTTCAACTTCTATGACTGTAGCACCTGCATCAATACTGTTTTCAACGCATTCCTTTACAATTCCAGCTGGTCTTTCTACGACTTCACCAGCCGCAATCATATTTGTCAAATGTTCACTCAATACATGTATCTTAGCCATACTTCGCACCTCCATTCATATGAATTTCATATTTATGATTCAATTTTTTCACTTAGTTTTTTTAACTCATAAAGACAATCCAAAGCATCTCTAGGAGTCATTGAGTCGATATCTAATTCTTGTAGTTGTTGTAAAAGTTGTGACTTTTCTGGTTGAACTTGATCCGTCACAAATAAACTTGGTTGATAATTTTGATTGTTATCTTGATTTTCAAAATTCAATAAAAGTTGTGAAGCTCTGTCTAAAACCACTTTTGGTAAATGTGCGAGTTTAGCAACATTGATACCATAAGATTTATCAGCCTTTCCTTCAATAACACGATATCTAAATTCAATCTCATTTTTTTCTTCACGAACATCAACATGTACATTGCGCATAGATTGATGTTCTTCCGCCAATTCCGTTAATTCATGATAGTGCGTCGAAAATAATGTTTTTGCTCCGATTGCTTCATCAATATATTCAAGCATTGCTTGAGCAAGAGCCATACCATCATAAGTTGCAGTTCCACGACCAATTTCATCAAATAAAATCAAGGAATGTTTTGTAGCATAACGTAAAGCTGTATTGGCTTCCATCATTTCCACCATGAATGTACTTTTTCCTGTCAATATATCATCCGATGCGCCGATTCTCGTAAAGATTCGATCAAAAATTGGAAGTTGTGCTGTTTTAGCTGGAATAAAACTTCCCATTTGTGCCATAACTACAAGTAAGGCATTTTGTCGCATATATGTAGATTTACCACCCATGTTTGGTCCAGTAATCAATTGTATATGTTCTTCTTCTGACATTTTCCAATCATTTGAAACATATCTCTTCTTTTTCATACGATCATCCAAAATTGGGTGCTTACCCTCTACCACATTAACATTGTAACCTGGATGGAAAACTGGACATACATATCCTTTTTCACTGGCAAGAATTGCCAAAGATACAAGGACATCAATTGTAGATAATGCTTGTGCACATGCATGCAAATCAAATAAATCTCTTTTGATTCGCATTAATAAATCATTAAACAAACTTTGTTCTAGTTTTACCTTTGTCTCTTGTGCATGTAAAATTTGTTCTTCTTTTTCTTTTAATTCTTGTGTAATGAATCGTGTCGCATTCGCAAGTGTTTGTTTCGGATGATATCCAAATTCTTCTTTAATATTACCTAAATTTCCATTACGAACCTCAATATAATATCCAAACACACGGTTATATCCTACTTTTAATGATTTAACCCCTGTTCTTTCACGTTCTTTTGCTTCTAATTCCAAGATAAAATCTTTTCCTTGTTTCGCTATTTTTCGAACTTCATCCAATTCTTGATTGTATCCATCATTAAAGACTCCACCTTCTTTTAGTGTTAATGGTGGATTTTCTATAATCGCATTTTTTATTTCATTGTATAATTCTTGGCAGTCTGGAACTTCATTAAATTCTGGATATGAATTCAAAGAAGAAGCTAAATCTAAAATAGGTCTGGCGTGTTCTAAAGTAGCTACTAGTTGAAGTACATCTCTAGGACTTGCATTCCCATAAGCCATACGACTCGCAAGTCTTTCCATATCATACACATACACTAAATGTTCTTTTAGATTTTCTCTTAACATAAAGTTTTCTTTTAAATCTTTGACCGCCACTTGTCTTTTCGCAATCTTTTCTGCATCAATCAATGGATATTCAATCCATCGTTTTAACATTCTTGAGCCCATGGCACTTTGACACTTATCCATAAAAGACCATAGACTTTCTGCCTTTGCATTCGTTGATTGACTTGAAACCAACTCCAAATGATTCTTCGTTTCATAATCCATAACGAGCACTTTATCTTTATCCATAGATTCTATTGGTAAAAAATGATCAATATGTTGTTTTTGTGTGTCTTTTAAATAGGCCATTAAAAGTGCAAACGCCTCTTTTAAGGATTCAGATTCAATTCCATTTAATAAAGGTAAATCCTCCGGATCAATATTGGCCTTTTTATGTTTTGAAATGACCATCGCATCCATTTCTTCTAGGGCAGCCATCCATTTTTTATCCATTGTCATCGGACAAACAAGTTCACTAACATTTTGTTCTAACAACGCCTTTTGTAGCGACACTAAAGATCTTTGTAGCGTTTGATACTTCAACTCCCCGGTACTTAATTCACAATAGATGACTGTAATTTCAAAACTTGAAATTTCACAAGATGCCATATAGTTTGTTGACTTGGCATCCATTGTTGCATCCATGTAAGTTCCTGGTGTAATTATTTTAATAATCCCTCGATCCACCAATCCTTTTGCGCTAGACGGATCTTCCAATTGTTCGCAAATAGCCACTTTATAGCCTTTTTTGACTAATCTTTGAATATATGAATTTGCTGCATGAAAAGGGACACCACACATAGGCACCTTTTCTTCAACGCCTGCACTTCTTCCTGTTAATACTAAATCTAATTCTTGTGAAACCAATTTTGCGTCTTCAAAAAACATTTCATAAAAATCACCTAAGCGATAAAATAAAATCGCATCTGGATTTTCTTCTTTCATTTTTAAGTAATGTTGCATCATTGGTGTATATTTTTTTTCTGCCATAAATCATCATCCTAACATGACTATTATACCAAAAATTCTAGATAATTATGTTATAATTAAAAATACTGAATAAGGAGGTTTTGTCAATGAAACAAACAATTCAATGGAAAAACAAATCCATCCAAATTGACATTGGTTTGATTCTAATTCTTATCCTTTTTGGTATGACAAGTTGTTTTGCGTTATACAATTCTTTTAACTTAATAAAATCCGGAAGTGGAAGTTCCTATTTATATCGTCAGTTGTTTTGGTTTGTTGTAGGGTTTATCGCCATGTTTTTTCTTTCTATTCTTCAAAACAAAAAAATATATTCATATATGGATACAGCCTATAAAATTCTAATGCTGTGTCTTGTTTATTTATTTTTTTCTCGTATGTTATTTAACTTTGTTGGAATTTCACTACCTTTCGCAAGTGAAGTCAATGGTGCCATTTCATGGTTTCAGCTGCCTTTAATCGGTAGTTTTCAGCCAAGTGAATTTATTAAAATCGTTTTAATTGTTTTGATCTCACAAATTATTGTTGATCATCAAAAGGCACATCCAAACCCAACACATAAAGATGACTTAATGTTGTTGTTGGAAATCGCAAAAATATTATTCCCTCCATTGTTTTTGATTATGATGCAGCCGGATACTGGTGTTTGTATTATCATCGTATTCAATATTTTCGTTTTAGTATGTTGCAGCGGTATTCGTAAAGAGTATATTATTGGAATTTTTGCCTTTGTGGTTATTGTAGTAGGAACATTCTTATTCTTATATTTTGAATATCCTAATATTCTTGCTTCATTCATATCTTCATATAAACTACAAAGAATTGATGCGTGGTTAGAACCAGAAAGCAACATTCGAGGTAGTTCAAACCAGTTGTATACTGCATTATTGTCATTAGGTAGTGCCGGATTAACTGGATATGGGTTACAGGCAAATATCGTCTCTATTCCAGAAGCACATACCGATTTCATTTTTGCTGCTTTTGGACAATGTTTTGGCTTTATTGGAACCACATTTATCTTATTATTATGTTTATTATTAGATATTTATTTATGTAAAATAGCTTATGCAACAAAAAATAAAAAAGATCGATTTGTTGTAATAGGGATTATCGCAATGCTATTATATCAGCAACTACAAAATACAGGAATGATTGTTGGATTACTTCCAATCACAGGTATCACATTACCATTGATTTCTTATGGAGGAAGTAGTATTCTTTCTTACTTTATTTCATTCGCAATCATTTTAAATATTTCACCGGCAGCAAAAAGAACGATTCGTTTGAATCGTTCAAAAAGACGTAAGTTAATTAATATAAATTCTTAAGTCGTGTCAAATAAGAATAAGTACGGTATCTCGCAAATCGTACTTTTTTTGTACTCGAATGTATGATTATTTCAGAAATAGATTCTAAATCCCTTTCTAAGTGATCATAACATACATGTGCATAGACAAGCGTATCTCCTCTAACTCCTATTTTTCGCGTATCATTCATAATATATGGATTTTTTAAAGAATGATGGTTCTTATGTGAAATAGGCATAATTTCACAAAGCTGTAAAACCTTTAGCCCTGGATCCACAACCGCTCCTTTAAGTGCTCTATTTACAGCAGTAGAACCAGATTGGGTACTCACACAAATACCTGAGCCTTGACTGCTTTCAAAAAACTCATCATCTATCGAAATATCTAGCACTAATGTTTTAGCTAAACTCTCAATACGAACCTCATTTAATGCATATAATGTTTCGTTGACTTGAGGAAGGTCCATTTGAAGTAAATTAAACTCTTCAATTTTTGGTTGATTATGTTTTAAATCATAGACCAAATGATCCACTTCATCTTGTGTATAATCAGTAAAAAAGCCTAAATTACCAGTATGTATCGCAACAAACTGAATTTCATCCAATCTTTCTATATATGTATGAATTGCTCTTAATAAGGTGCCATCCCCTCCAACAGAAAAAATAACTTCAGATTTTTCTTCATCATATTCCCATCCAATAGCAATACATTTTTTCTTTAGAGTTTCTGCAACTCTTTTTGAGTTGTCATCTCCTCTGTCTACTAAACTGAATCGCATCAAATCACTTCCTCTTTTGTTGAATCTATTGTAACATATTTATGGGTGATATGAATGTACGATAACATTGAAAGAGAATTGAAATTATTGGTTGATGAAAAAGTATATAATGAATTGCTTCATTCATATGATTTTCATAATCCAATAACACAGACAAACACATACTTTGATACAGAGAATCAAGATGTAAAAAAACAACATGGTGCAGTACGAATCCGAACAATTCAAGATAAAAAGATATTCACATTAAAAATCAGAAAAGATGAATATACACACTATGAATTTGAAAAAGAAATTACGACTGAAAGCATAAATGATATTAATGATCCAGAAATATTAAATTGGTTTGATCAATATCAAATTCCTAAAAATTTACATCCAACAGCAAGTTTTACTACCCTAAGAAATATATATGAATTCGAAAACGGAGAATTATGTTTAGATAAGACAGACTACAAAAATCATACAGATTATGAAATAGAATATGAATACACTTCCGATCATGATGGAATCCATTTTTTTAATTCCATCTTAGAAAAGTATGGGTTAAAATGGGCAAAAAATTGCCCTAGCAAAATTGCTAGAGCATTAAATGATTAAAATTTATGTGTTAAACGATAGAAGAAGGATTTAGAATTATATTCTTCTTCTTTTTTCTTATAATTTTCAATTTCTTCTTTATTCTTATTATAAAGTTCTTCTACTTCTTTTAATTTCTGATTTTCAGATTCTAATTCAGAAATTTTCTCATCTTTCGTCTGTGTCTCTAATAGGAAAGTCTGTTTGCTCTTTTCGATTTCTAATTTAAGCTTTTCTTGATATAATTGTTCGATCTGAGCTTGTGCCTTCTCTTTTTCTTCTATAATAGCTTTTAACTTTTCATTTTCAAATCGAAGTTCCATTTCAACTGTAGATAATTCATGTTTTTCTTTCCTAAAATAAGTAGATAATCTTTCAACGCCTTCTGCCTTGATTGTAATACGTCGAGTAGCTGGGTTTTTATATTTCCAATCTTTATCTGGATTATCTTTTACCAATTTTGCGATTGCTTTATCTACTGTATTTCTTGATTTGTTGAAATGTTGGCATATCTGCGCAATATCCATATCATAATATACGTCAATTGCTGATGCTTCTTCAGGCATATTCATGTCCCCTTCCTATGAAATTCATAATAATAATCTAACGAGTCACGATAAGTCTATCATAGTTTTCTCAAGAATGCTATACCTATATATGAATTTCCTATAATATTTATTATTTATACTCACCATTTTTACTTTTTCATATATTTCTCACATGAATCTTCATATCTATTTATCTATCCAAATCACATTTAATTTCATATCTCTTATTTTCATATCTATATCACATGAATTTAATTATTCCATTCATATTAAAAATTTATAATTCATATGATTTAAAATATTAAATAAATTATTTCATATGATTAATACGCATAACATTTTACGTTCATATGAATATATTCCTACATATTTTTAATTCATATTTAAATTCATATTCTATATTTTTTGTTTTTCTTATTTTCACATGAATGAGATTTTATAAAATGTTTGTATGAAAAATCATAAATATTTCATATGAACACTCAGAAGTCTGTTTTTGCAGCTTCTTTCTCTCCATGTGATAATTGTATGAATAAACCATATTTATAGCATATTTAAATATTGTTATATGATTTTACTATATCATGTGCTATTTTGTTCATATGAAAAGGTAATTCTATATGATTATTGTAGTGATATTCCTATAAATATAAAAAAATCGTATGAAATATCATACATACTTCATACGATTAAGCATATTTACGAGCTTTTGCGTCCTTCAAACGCTTTTAGCAACGTCATAGCGTCTGTATAGTCTAAATGACTACCAACAGGTATACCATGTGCAAGTCTGCTTACCCTGCACTTCCCTTCTAATAGTTTAGATATATATAAAGCTGTTGTTTCTCCTTCTACTGTAGGATCCAGAGCTAATATGACCTCTTCTGTATTTTCATTCACTCTATTTAATAAAGATATTATATTTAATTGATCTGGTAACACTCCTTTTTGTGTATTGATCAATCCATCTAGTACATGATATACACCATTGTATTGCTGCATAGACTCTATTACCGAGATATCTTTCGGATTTTGTACTACGCATATGATATTCTGATTTCTGTTAGAGTTCTTACAAAACTCACAGAGATCATCTTCTGTTAAATTACCACATCTTGTACACTTCTTTACTTTCTTTTTTAAATTAACTAATGTTTCTGCCAATTCAGATATTTCATCATCAGACCAACCTAATACAGTAAATGCATATCTCTCTGCAGTTTTAGCACCTACTCCTGGTAATTTCTGAAATTCATATATTAAATCATCAAATGTTTTTGGATACATGCTTCACCTTCTAATCTTCTTTAATTTCTATATTTGGAAACAAACTTTTCATATGATCTTCGATACTCATATTATTTTCAGATTCTGAATCTTTTCTTTTTAAACGAACTTGATATGGATCTGGAAGATTACCACTAATCATTCTTTCTTTAAACTCATCCTTTACACGAGATTGTTGCGTCTTGTCTAACGCGAATACCTTCTTAGCTTTTCCTAATAACACTTCCATAAAATCTTCATATCCATAATTTAATTCAAATTCATTTATTTGTTTCGCAAAGATTTCACTAGATACACATACGACAATATAATTCGATCCACTAGCCATAATACTACTGTTTCTCAATGTAGCTGCATATTTTCCAAATTCCAAGCTTGATATGAATTGTCCTATATTATTGAACTTATTCGTATCAATGCTTCTTTCCATCTTTGTAGCTCCAACTAACAATTGAATGACAAATTCATCGTTTAATATGATTTTATTATTTGTATTTTCTGACTGTTTTAATGTTTCACGTGAAACATCAGAAATATCAGATTTCTCTAAAACCCCATTATTATCATCTTTTTGAGTGTTTTTCTCAATTATATCTGAGTCATCAGAAGTATCGTCATATGATGTTTCATAGTTTTCTTCTTCATCAACCTCTTTATAATCATTATGATCTGATTCAATAATGTGTGTTTTTGATTCATATGAATAACTTGAAATCTTTAATAAAGAGGCTTCTAAGTAATCTAATGCGTTGGATGCATATGTATATTTATTATATGTATCCATTAATTCTTCCATACACTTAATCCTGAAATTAATAGGTGCTGATTTAAAATATTTCCGAATCATATCTTTGTTCATATCCGAAACTAGAGTAGAATTTTCAGAATAATCTAAAATCAAACTATCCTTCAACATATGAATAAAGTCTGCAGTCAATCGTTTAATATCCATTCCCATATCTGAATATTTCTGAATATCTTTGACAAAACTATCTACATCTTTTTTATATACTGAATAAAATAATTTACCAATATCTTCAGATGTTACGACACCATAAATTTTACGAATATCATCCACATCAATATGAGATGAACAGTACGCAACACATTGATCTAATATTGACAGTGCATCACGCATTCCTCCATCTGCTAATTGAGCAATTAATGTTAATCCATTCTCATCAATTTCAATTCCTTCGTTTTTACAAACAACAGATAATCTATATTTAATGTCATGCATACTCACTTTATTGAAATCAAATCTTTGACAACGAGAAATAATAGTTGGTAAAACTTTATTAGGTTCTGTAGTCGCAAAAATAAAAATTACATGAGCAGGGGGTTCCTCGATTGTTTTTAATAATGCATTGAATGCTCCAGAAGTCATCATGTGAACTTCATCAATAATATAAATTTTATATTTTCCCTGCATTGGAGCATACTTCACTTTATCAATCAGATTTCTTACTTCATCTACACCATTGTTGCTGGCGGCATCAATTTCAATAATATCTGGATGACTTCCATTCGCAGCCATTTTGCAGTTCTCACAAACTCCACAAGGAGCATCTTGACTATTCGTACAATTTAATGTCTTCGCAAATATTTTTGCGATTGAAGTTTTTCCTGTTCCTCTAGGACCGCAGAATAAATAAGCATGAGCAATACGATTTTGAATGATCGCATTTTTCAATGTCTGAATTATATGTGTTTGTCCAACAACTTCATCAAAATTCGTTGGTCTATATTTTCTATATAACGCTTGATATGCCATTCGTAAAATCCTTTCTATATGTTTATCTGTATCTTATTTTATCATAGTTTTACTTATTTTATTTGGTTGAAATAGGGAAGTGCAATATATATGAAAAGCAGAAATCTTTCAAATTTATGATTTCTGCTTCTTTTTCATATCTCTTTTCTTCTTAAAAAAATGTTTTAATAAATCTGAACATTCAGATTCAAGAATTCCTTTTCTATATTCAGGATGATGGTTGAATTCAGATACTTCAAATAAATTTGTACATGTCCCCACACAGCCACCTTTAGGATCTGAAGCTCCATATACAACTTCTTTAATTCTAGATTGTATAATCGCACCTGCACACATAGGACATGGTTCTAAAGTTACATATAATATGCAGTCCTCTAATCTCCATGTATTTAATTTTTTACATGCTTTTTGAATTGCCATAATTTCTGCGTGTGCAATGCTTTGTTGTAAAGTCTCACGCTTATTATATCCACGAGCAATAACTTTATCATCTTTCACAATGACACATCCAATTGGAACCTCATCATAGCTTTCTGCTTTTTTAGCCTGCTTGATAGCTTCCTTCATCCATTTCACATCATCCATACTCATATCCTCAAAAAATAAAAAACTACTACACATGATGGAGCTTACTTAAGGCTGCTTCGTTCCCGACCTGACCTGATTCATAAGACATCATTGTAGTAGCCAAGTTATTATATCAAATCCATTTTCAATTCGCAATAGAAAAAAGCTGTCAAAGACAGCTTTTAAGATTAACCAATTTTCTTTTTACCACCCATGTAAGGTTGTAATACTTCTGGAATCAAGATTGATCCATCTGCCTGTAAATTGTTTTCTAAGAATGCAATCAACATTCTAGGCGGAGCCACACAAGTGTTATTTAATGTGTGCGCAAAATACTTCTCACCATTTTCACCCTTAACACGAATCTTTAAACGACGTGCCTGAGCATCTGTTAAGTTAGAGCAACTTCCAACTTCGAAGTATTTCTTTTGACGTGGAGACCACGCTTCAACATCCACTGATTTACATTTTAAATCTGCCAAATCACCTGAACAGCATTCCAATGTACGTACTGGAATATCTAATGTTCTGAAGAATTCTACAGTATTCATATATAATTTTTTAAACCATTCCATACTTTCTTCTGGCTTACAAACAACGATCATTTCTTGTTTTTCAAATTGGTGAATACGATACACACCACGTTCTTCAATACCGTGAGCACCTTTTTCTTTACGGAAACAAGGTGAGTATGAAGTGTAAGTATATGGAAGATCTTTTTCTTCAAGAATTGTATCCTTGAATTTACCAATCATAGAGTGTTCACTTGTACCAATTAAATACAAATCTTCACCTTCGATTTTATACATCATACCTTCCATTTCCGCAAATGACATTACTCCATCAACTACTGAACTACGAATCATATATGGTGGAATTACATACGTAAATCCTTTTTTATCAATCATGAAATCACGAGCATAATTTAAGATTGCTGAATGTAGACGAGCAATATCTCCCATTAAATAATAGAATCCATTTCCAGCTACACGACGAGCTGCATCTAAATCAATACCGCTTAAACGTTCCATAATTTCGGGGTGATAAGGAATTTCAAAATCAGGAACAACAGGTTCTCCAAATTTTTCTAATTCAACGTTTTCACTATCATCTTTTCCAATAGGAACACTATCATCAATGATATTTGGAATCTGCATCATTTTTTCAGTAACAGACTCTCTTAATTTAATTTCTTTTTCTTCCAAAGCTGTTAACTCATGAGCAATCTCTGCCATTTGTTGCTTAATTTCTTCAGCTTCCTCTTTTTTACCTTGGCCCATCAACTTACCAATTTCTTTAGAAATCTTTTTACGATTAGCACGTAAATCATCCGCATGTTGTTGTGTTTGGCGAAGCTCTTTATCCTCCATCAACACTTCATTTACTAAAGGCAATTTGTAGTCTTGGAACTTTTTCTTAATGTTCTCTTTGACAATGTCCGGATTTTCACGGACAAATTTCATATCTAACATGATATCCTCCTCTGCATAAAAAAAGAGACACTCGCACCCATAAAGGGACGATGTCTCGCGTTGCCACCCTTTTTACCATATATATACATATATGATCTCTTAACATGATAACGGTATGTACCGGATCAAACTACTCATTTCATTTGATCACTCTAAGGTGCTATTCAATTATTCATATCAGTATTTTCACCAACCATACTGTCTCTAAATAATATATGAAATAATCTACTTATCCTTATCTTTGTTTTCAACACATTTATACCATTAAAACAAAGCTAAAGTCAACCGCTTATTCTGTGAAATAGCCTCAACAAATCGGATTTGTCATATGATTCAACTAATCTACAAATCATATTCAATATCACAAAGATATAGAGTGTCAAAATATAAGAAATCCTAATAGGGAAAAGGATGCATATATTCTATTAGATGAAATTGAATAATATATTCCAATCACAGTCATCGCAAAAATAGCGCCAATACATAAAGATCCTATAATACATTAGAAAATTAATACATCAATGTTGATATAAAAACACCAATCGAAGCACA
>NZ_QSPK01000039.1:21573-21852 GCF_003436425.1 Eubacterium sp. TM05-53 | reverse complement strand
AGCCGGAGTATATCTTAAACCATGTTTGGTTGAAGTTGCACATGCAGCAGTCAAGGATAAAAATCATCCTTACTACGCCAACAAGTTTAATAAGATTTCAAAACGCCGAGGAAAGAAGCGTGCTTATATTGCGATTGCCAGAAAAATACTTGTAGCCGCTTATCATATGCTTCTTACAGGAGAAATCTGGAATCCTGCAGACTTAGCAGAAGTTGAAACGCCAGTTGAACAAAGAATTAAATACGTAAAGAACAACTTAAAATCAGATATTAAACAACT
>NZ_QSPK01000039.1:0-21563 GCF_003436425.1 Eubacterium sp. TM05-53 | reverse complement strand
ATTTCAAAACGCCGAGGAAAGAAGCGTGCTTATATTGCGATTGCCAGAAAAATACTTGTAGCCGCTTATCATATGCTTCTTACAGGAGAAATCTGGAATCCTGCAGACTTAGCAGAAGTTGAAACGCCAGTTGAACAAAGAATTAAATACGTAAAGAACAACTTAAAATCAGATATTAAACAACTACTAGATATTGGACTTACAGTTGAAGAATTAACACTTATGATTCAGCAAAATGCCAATATTATAGCAACACAATAATCTTTTATATTTGGGGAAAGGGGCTTTGCGCCCTTTTGTACTTCTAACTTCTTCATTTTTATAAATTTTATTTTCAGATTAACTACACTTCTTTCATCCATATTATTATATCGCAACTGCTATTTGTATGTCCAACTTTCAAAAAAGCAAATGAAAAGCCCCTTTAGCGGGGCTTCTCAAGAAAGTTTTAAGAAAGGGAATTTGATTATGAAGTGAGCCACTATCTTTGGCTCATCAGTATCTTACTAAAGAATAAAGTGATAGATATAGTTATATTGTGTGAAATTATGTGTATATTTTACACATTTATTGTTGTTTTTAGTTCTTTTTAAAAATATTTAAACTAAAATATACAAATTTTTATTTCTCTTCGTACAAATCAATCTTCTTTAATACGCTCTTTTTCCCATTTCTATGAGAAATAAATCCTAAAACTGTAAATGAACCCGATAGAATCAGCCCCATTAAGGCAATCCATTTAACTACATTACGAACACTCATAGGAATCGTTGGAAACATTGGATCTGTCATTCCAGACCATCCCCAGTATGTCACTGCAGCAAATACAAGTGTAAGAACAAAGGCATTTCTGACCATTCTTCCTACTTTTATAATCATTTCATTTTCTCTTTGAATCACTTCTGCAAGCTGATCTCTTTCTTTACGGCTCAAACTCATAATGAACGCTCCTTTTCAAACATAAATATATTATAAGAAAAAAAGACAGGCCTAACAAGTTAAGCCCGCCTTTAAATGTCTTAAGTGATTATCCTAAGAATCCTACAACAGATCCTACGAATCCGATAACTACGAACAATAACAATACTTTAATTGGAGTAACGTTTTTCTTAGCCATCAACCACCAAGCAAACAATACGAATAACATTGTTAAGATCTTAGGGAATGCTCCATCTAATTTAGATCCTAATGTTACGTCTGTTAACTTACCAGTTTCTGCATCATAAGATTGTGTAATTACTAAGTTAGTTGAAATTGAAACCCAAGAAGCTGCCATCGCACCAACGATAACTTGTCCCATAACCAATACGGATTCACGGAACGCAGTTGCTTTTTCTCCAACTAACAATTCAACAGCACTACCACCTAATTCATAACCTTTGAAGTATACGAATTTTTGGAACCAAATTGAAGTTAAGTTCCATACGATGATATAGAATAATGGTCCTAAAACAGATCCACCTTCTGCAAAACCTAATGCGATACCTAATAAGATAGGAATATAAGTACCAACGATCAATGAGTCACCAATACCTGCCAAAGGTCCCATTAGACCTGCACGGATACCGTTGATCATTTCATCATCGATTCCTTCAGCTCCGTTTGCACGAGCTTCTTCCAAACCAGCTGTGATACCAACTACGATAGATCCAATCTGAGGTTCAGTATTGAAGAATGGGTAGTAAGTAGTCATCTTTTCACATTGTTCTTCGTGAGAAGGATATAATTCTTTGATAATTGGAAGCATTGACCACATGTAACCAAATGTCTGCATGTGTTCGTGTGAGAAACATGTTAAGTTTCCATACCACCAACGCCAGAAAGAACTATTTAATGTTTTCTTAGAAATCTTTTTCATAATTAAATGTCCTCCTCGTCATCGTAATCTACAGAAGCACCACCAACAGCACCTGTAGCTTTCATCATTGTCATTTGGTAGTTGATCAATGCGAATACACCACCAACAACTGTAGCAGCAATTAATGTTAATCCCATAGAAGCAGCTAAAGCGAATCCGAACATGAAGTAAATCAAGTCAGAAGTCTTAGATACTACTGATTTTAACAAGATACCAATACCTACTGCAGGAAGTACTGATCCTACTGATAAGATAGCTTTTACATACCATACTTCAGTATTTAAGCTCTGGAACAATTCAGCTACGGCTCCAGATCCATAGTAGCAAAGTAAAGTAACTGGCAAGAATGATAATACAAAGTGTGAAATTAGTGGGAGAACAACATCAACTTTTCCTAAGCAATCCAAGTTTCCTTTATCCAATTGAGCCCAGCCCCAGTGTTGCCAAATAAGGTTCATCATAGCTGTTCCGTAGAATAAAGTAATACCGATAACACCAGTCATGGCTGAGATACTAGAAGCTAAACCTTGTGCTTCAGTTCCTCCAAAATCCATACCTGCTGCTTTTGCTCCAACATAAGCCAATGGAATACCGATGTAACTTACGGCACGTAAGTCAGATGCGACTGTTCCACCAGGTGTAACCAATGCGATCCACATAACCTGCATTGGGATACCAATTTGAATACATCCAGATACATCACCTAGGATCAAACCTACGAATAATGATGCAACTAAAGGACGGTTCAACGTGTAGTTACCTACTGTTGTACCTAAACAAGCGATAGTACTTGCTGCTGTACAACTCATAAGTCCGATTAAAATTGCTTGTAACCAACTCATTATAAATCTCTCCTTTTTTTCTCTCTATTTATCTTAATTTGTTTACTATTCCCACTATTAGTAACCAAATTTAGATCTAAATTTGTCCCAAGTACCGATTGCTGTTTCTTTTAATAACGCAAACAATACTGTGTAACCAGCGTTTGTCAATGCTTCACAAGCATCTGCTTCTTCTTGAGTAATTGACTGGTTTTGACCTAATTTTGTAGCTCCTGGACGGTCATTACATGGTCCAATAACTACTGTTTTAACATCGTTAGGTACGAATCCATCGTCTACTAACAATTCTTTCATATCCACTGGGTTTTTAGTGATTAAGAAATATTTTTTATTAGAATTCTTAACTGTTTCTGCTTTTTCTCTCCAGTGTTCTTTTGTCCATACAAATACTTTCTTGTCTGTACTAGCCTTGAATGACTGTGTCAATACAGGAGTAGTAGCAGCCTTGTCGTTAACTGCGATAATTCCATCACAAGGGTATTCTTTAGACCATCTTGTAACAATCTGACCGTGGATAATACGATCGTCAACACGAATAAAACTAATCATTATATGTCCTCCTTTATTCTGTTTATGCCTTCGCTATATGCGTTATAGCCAAATCCTATAGATCTTCGTCGTCATCATCAGAAGCAACTGTAAAATCAGTTAATCCTGTACGACCTTCACTTAATAATGTATCTTTTAAATCTTGTACATTATCGAAATTATCTTTCATCAATACAGCTGTGATTGCAAGTGGCATATTCATACCAGCAATTACCAATGTATTTTGTAGTAATCCTCTTTGATCCAATACATTCAATGCATTTGTAAATGGAGAACCACTCAAAATATCAGCTAATAAAATAACTTGATCATCTTCTTTGAAATCTTTGATCAATTCAGCAAAGTTAGATGCAAATTCGTCTGCGCTCATTCCGTCCTTTAAGCTTGTAGACAATACATCTTCGCGATCTCCCGTCATCATTTTAACGGCACTGTGTAATCCTGGGGCAAATTCGCCATGGCTTACCATAACTACATATTTCATTATTTTTTCCTCCGCATTTCTTACTTACTCACATTTTATAATAAACATGTTAGCGTTTTCAAGTATTTTTACACACAATTTCACATATTTTTGCGACTTTCAAACATGAGCATCACATAGAATACACATTCATTATAACTCTATTGAAAACCTTTTCAATTTCCATATGTCACCACTTTTAAGTGACAAATGTCATTAAAAAAAAGAAACAGCATTACTGTTTCTCTAAAAATATATTCAATTCATCATTTAATTTCTGTAAAGAAGTCTCAATATCTTCATTCGTATCAATCAGTCTTCGAATTTCACTATCTGCCATTGAATATAATTGATCATAGCCATCCACTTTTTTAGTTGTGATTGCACGCTCCATCATATCATCAAAAAAATCCAAATTATAACTTGAATCCAATGGTGCATCTTCCTGAATGTACTTTGTCACATTTTTTGATGTTGAAACATTCTTCAATACCGATACACCCTGCGAATACTTAAATAAACTCTCTTGGGTTGTTTCGTCGTAACAAAGTAACTTTAAAAATTCCCAAGCCATTTTTTTCTTAGAAGACATCTTACTGATACCACAAAGCAAGCTATCCATTTGCGAAGCATTATAGCCATTAGGACCTGCTGGCATTGGTAAACATTCCCATTCAAAATTCGAATATTTCTTAACACTCCATGGATATGGCTTATATGTTCTATACTCACTAAACATCATAGGACAAAAGGCAACCTTACCCTTATCAAACAATTCACTTGTGACATTATTCCCACGATTTAAACGATTTAGCTTTCGTACAAATTCAATGGCTGAATACACATCCTCATTCTGCAAAGTACTCTTCATGCTTTTCTCATCAAACAAAGCCTGTCCATTAGAACTTAAAGCATTTTCCCAAGTATAGCCATACTCTCCAAATCGGTCGATTTCTCCATCACCATCTGTGTCCACAGTCAATTTCTCGCAAATCGCATAGAAATCATCCCACGTCCAATTGACATCCGGAATTTCAATGCCATTCTCTTCTAGTAACGTTTTATTTACAAACATCAAAGTTGGTGAACTCTCATAAGGAAGGGCATACTGCTGATCATAAATATTACCTGCATTGAGTGTCGTTGAAAAATATCGCGATTGATTAAAATCAGGATCCGTCTGCATGTATGTATCTAGTGATTCTAACATGCCTACTTTGGCATACGTCGAAAGATCATCACTCAACACCATAAAGACATCGGGAAGTTTTCCGTCCAATGCTTCTTTTGAAATCCAAGCCGAGTAGTCATCCTTCAAGATACCACTCACATATTTCACTTGAACATTTGGATGGGTTTTCTCAAACCGTTTGATCACATCATCAATGATCTTGCCACTTTCTGGACTAGGCACATTCCAGTTACTACCCGCAAATACGCCAATCGTTAGAACAACTGGTTTTTGCGTATAATAAAAGGTTCCTGCCAAACAACACACCAATATGGTAGTTAAAATAATTTTCAATCTTTTTCTTACCATCTATTTATTTCCTCTAGACAAATACCAAATAGCCAATTGGGTACGATCCCTTAGATCCAGTTTATCCAAAATCACACTTAAATAGTTACGAATCGTTCCTTCACTAAAACCTAATTTTTGGGCAATCTCCTTATTTGAATAGCCATGACCTATTTGGGCAATGATCTTACATTCGGTATCACTCAAATCGATATGTTCATCTTCTCCATGTTCAAAATTAAATTCCCCATTCGAATTTGCCATTCTAGAAAAGAACTGTGTCACTTTACCCGCCACATTTGGATTAAAACAAGCTCCTCCTGCTAGAACATTATGAATAGCTGAACTTAGTTCCTCTAGAGAACATCCTTTCAAAAGATATCCACTTGCGCCATATTTTAATGCATCATAAATATATTCATCATCATCAAAAGTCGTTAATATTATGACCTTTATATTTGGATACTTCTTTTTTACCAAACGCGTACAATCCACACCACTCATATTTGGCATACGCACATCCATCAAGATAATATCTATACTTTCTGTTTCTAATGTGTCCAATACTTCTTGTCCACTACCAACCACTTTTACTACTTCAAAATCCGGATCCGAATCTAAGATGATCTTTAAACTTTCTCGAATGAGCTGCTGATCATCCGCAATCATGATTTTAACCATTCTGTTCTCCTCTTCTCATTGGTATTTCTACAATCAATTCAAAACCTTTATCCCCATAATAACGTATTCTTCCTTGTAGTAAATTAATACGTTCCGTCAAATGATGAATGCCAAATCCTGGTTTAACATCCTTACAACCTTGACCATTATCTTCTATAATTATAATCAAATTATTGTCTGCCTGCGCAATCGAAACATAAATTTTTGTCGCATGTCCATGCCTTACCGAATTGGTCATTCCTTCTTGAACAACGCGATATACGATTTCTTCTTCATCCGCATTCAAATTTACCAAAGGTAAATGACACAAATAAAGAATGGTCACATCCGTCAATTTCTGATAATCCATGATCATCATATCCAATGCTTCTTTTAAAGAATAACGTTCTAATGCATCTGGCTTTAATTTATCCACCGAACGTCTGACATCGGTTAAACCACGTTTTGCGCTTTCTTCCAAAATACCCAATTGTGCTTTTGTGACATTGACATCCTTATCAATCATCACTCGACACGCTTCAAGACCAACGCTTAATCCCGTTAAAGTATGTCCTAATGTATCATGAATCTCACGAGCAAGACGGTTTCTTTCTTTGGTTTCACCCATTTTTTCTCGCAAATTCGCATAGCCTTTTAATTGATTATTTAAACGTTTTAATTCGACATTCAAAGCCGCAAACTTCTGCGTTTCGTCCATTTGTTTCTGTAAATACAAGAATATATAAGCTATAAATAAGACAATGTTTAAATTGCTTAAAGTTACTTCAATTCCCAGCAACAAACCTTGTGTTTTTGAATTATATACCGACAAATATTCCTGGAATGAAATCATTGGAATATAATTTGATAAATACCCATAATTGGAAAGCATATATGCTAGAAAGACAAGTATGATGCAGATTGAACGATCAAATGGTTTATCTACATAGAGTAAGCTATCCGCAATAATCAGAAATAAAATACATGTCGTACTAAACGATATATTTTTCATGATCAAAAGACTTATTCCAAGTTCAATTAGAATCGGAATCATTTGATGGTGATGAAAGAATCTAATTTTTTTGCGTATGCATACAAAACCAAACAGTCCTACAAAGCCAAATACAGCTACATAAAAGGAACGAATAGGAACATCAGAAAGTGTGGAGATACTCTTGATAAAATCAGAGGCATAGCCACTTTGTGCAACATGCACCAACGTATAATACATTACGATGGCGATGTACCAAACAGTAAAAAAGCTAAAGACCCACATACTGACATAAACGATCCATACACTATATTTTTTAATATTTTGTATCATTGCCAGCCCTCCGTAGAATAATCTTGAACATTCTCTTTTGTGATGATCTGCACAGGACTCACTTCATTTTTATTCTTAATTTTTTCTTGCGAAAACAACTTATAAATAGCTTCTCCCGCTTTTTTCCCAAACGTCTTTGGCGATTGTGCTACAGTAGCAGCCATTTTCCCTTCTGACACCATTTCTTTTGCCTCAGGCGTTCCATCTATGCCATACACATACTTGCCTTCCAACATATTGTTCGATGAAAGTGCGGCCATAGCGCCCATTGCGCTTGGATCATTTAAACACATCACTACATCAAATTCGATTCCTTCCTCAATAAAAGACTCCATTTTTGGCATGGCTTTTTCTAATTGTCCTTCACATTCCATTCTCTTCACTACTGTATAATCCGGGTTGGATTGAATCGTATCTTCAAATCCCTTAATACGCAAATAACCAGATTGAGTTGTCGAATGTTGAAGTAGAACAATATTGGCATGATCCAACTTACTCATCATATCTTTAGCACATTGTACTCCCGCATCATAGTTATCACTGACAATACTGTAAGTTACATATTTATGATCTTTAACTTCTGTATCCACCACAATCACAGGAATACGTTTTTTTAAGGCAAGCTTTAAAGAATCTTTTAACCCCTCATAATCAACAGGTGTAATCACAAGGGCATCGACTTGTTGATCCATTAAGTATTGAATTTGTTCCTTCTGCTTTTTTAAACTCATAGCTGGATCTAAAGTAATAAGCTGATCTCCATGCTCTTTTACAATCTTGGATATTTCCTCATTGACCACCGAATAGAATGTATTATTGTAGGTCATATATGTTGCGCCAATCTTGCGCGACTCATTTGAATTGTATATCATATTCGCTTGTGTTGTCGTATTGACCAAGTAGTTACTGCCTATCGCAAATGCTAAACAAAATGCTAAACAAAAAATAATATACGCAAATGATTTTGGTTTATCCATTCAAATCCTCCTTTCCTTATAGAAAATGTCGCATTACTGCGACACTCTTTTATAATACTTTTTGTAGAACATATACAAGGATTGCGATCACAATAGGGACAATAAAAATCATGGAGTATCCACGTACAAATTTTGTTTCTAAAGCTTTAAATCCCAAATCATCATAATAGAATCTTTCATCATCGGTTTTACCAACAACGCCTTCTTCTATTAAATTTGTAACTGTATAACTAATTGTGGATGTGGCATAAGGCAAGTTTTTAAATGCACTTACATCTACTGCCGTTTTTTCATCCACTGCCCCTCTTTTTTTCAATGTATCCATAACCATTGAGGCAGCCGTTGCCTTTGCCCCTCTTTTTCTTTTTCTAGACATTTTCTTTCCTGCTTTCTATATTCATGGCTTCTGCCACACTTTTTACACTCACACCAAATGATTTTAAGCATTCAGGTGCATGCTCCATCACATATGTATTCTTTAAGTTTTTTAATATGCACAAGTCATTTTCTCCATCTCCAATAAAAAACGCATCTGAAAATGGTAAATGACAAAAGGCTTCCCATTTATTTGTTCCTTTTCTTGTGATTTCAATATAATCCTTTGAAGTGGCCATGACTTCACAATGACTAAAACGTTGCTTAAATTCATTTAAAAGTAAATACATATCTTTTTCAACATACATACTTAATTTGGCTAACCCTAAATCTCGCATATTCAAATAATCGAATAGATCTATATTTGAAAATTGACCTAAACCAGGCTGTTTCTTTTCAAAAATATGAAGGCGTTCTTTACCATAACACGCAATTGGATAATAGCGATTGCCAAATTCATCTGTATAGAATAAATCCACCTTATATTCTAGAATCGCTTTACACATTTGTATACCTTCACTTAACTCAATCAAGGAAGAATATACATTCTCATCTTTATAATATGCATTGGCCCCGTTATCTGTAATCATGCATTCACAGGACAATTGATATTTAGAGGCAAGTGCCACACAAAAGGCGCGATCTCTTCCTGTCACAAAGCCAAAGCCATGTTTTTGTGTCCATTGATGGATTGCTTCAACATCTTCAATCGTGATTTCACCGTTAGAATCCATCAATGTTCCATCCAAATCTGAAAGAAACAACATTATTTGCGACGTTCTTTCTTAGCTTTTTTAAATGCTTTTTGTCTTTCCTGTAAGGCTTCGCCAATCTTTTTTGTGACTACGATCTTATCGCGGTTACTCATTAATACGTTGCAGTTGCGTGCCACAATACCATTTTTAAATTCAAAATTCGCAAGCATACGATAACGATAATATGTATCTTCAAAGAAGAAACCTTCTTCTGTGAAGTAAATACGACGGTGTGTATAGGAATCAATGGCTAGTCCTAAAAATACAAGTCCAATACATCCATATGCTAAATAGTAATAATATGTTTGTCCATTGGCAGCTAATGCTGGTGCCATGAACATTAAAATGAAGGCTAAAACCGCCATCGCAATCATGACCCATACCCAATATCCACCATCGACCATAGTTTCATAGTGTTTATGTGAGTTTTTAAAGTTTTCAAATTCCTTTTTATAGGCAAGTCCACCTTTTAAGCTTTGATAGAAAATAAAGGCCATATATCCAACTAATACAATACCTACAATGACCTTAAAAAATATATTATTTGAATCCATAAATCATTCTCCTTCTTAAGTACAATAAGCATTATAGCATCATTTCATGCTATAATAAAAGCATTCTTGGAGGTTGTTTATGGAAGAAAATATGCAGGCTTTAATGGAGCGTCTCAATAGTTCGAGTCAATTCCTGCAAAGTAATGATATGCGTGTGACAGAAGTTCGCCATGGTTTTGCGAAGGTAGAAATGATTATTGATGAACAAATTTTAAATATTCATGGCTTCGTCCATGGTGGTGCCTTGTTCTCTTTGGCTGACACGGTAGCTGGAGCTGCAAGCTTTGCGACAGGAAGAGATAGTGTTACACTTACGGGTACAATCAATTATATTAAGCCTGGTCGTGGTGGCAAATTGATTGGGATTGCCCAAGAGATTTCAAGTGGAAGAACAACAGGAGTGTATGAAGTATTTATCTTTAATGATGAAAATGTACTTCTTTCTCGTGCTACATTCACAATGTTCTTCTTAGATTCAGATAAAATGAAGAAAAATAAAGAGCAGAAAGCTTAAACCATTTTAAACTTCTGCTCTTTTTTCTATTTAAACGCTCTTTTGAATCTTTCAAAAGGAGACTCGGCCTGTCCAGATTTTAATTCTTCATATAGCTCTCTTTCTTTTCGAGATACTTTACGTGGAATTTCAACCTGTACTTCTACAAATTCATCCCCTTGTCCTGAACGTGCTTTTACACCTTTTCCTTTTAAACGGAATTTAGTGTTTGGCTGTGTTCCTTCAGGAATCTTCAATTCTACATCACCATAAACGGTTGGTACTTGGATCGTACATCCAATCGTTGCATCAATTGAGCTAATTGGAACTTTAATGAAGATATTATTATCTTCACGTTTAAAAGTTGGATGTGGTGTAACCATAATTTCGATATATAAATCTCCATTAGGCCCTCCATTCGTTCCTCTTTCACCTTTTCCAGGAATACGAATCTGTTGACCCGATTGAATGCCGGCTGGAATTTTAATATCTAGTTTTACACGACGGTGCTCATAGCCTTTTCCATGACAATGTGAGCATGCGCGTGTAACTTTCTTACCTGTACCATGACAATCTGGACATACACTTTGTTGCTGAATCACACCAAATGGTGTTCTTTGTTGAGACATAACATATCCAGAACCATGGCATGTAGGACATGTCTGCACATCACTTGGGCTTTCCGCTCCAGATCCGTTACAGTGTTTACATGTTTCATCCACATCCAATGAAATCGTTTCTGTTTTACCAAAAATTGAATCCATGAAATCAATGCGCATCTGCATGTAACGGTCTTGTCCTTGTCGAGGCTGGTTACTTGAACGGCGAGATCCTCCACCGCCAAATCCTCCACCAAAGAACGAACCGAAGATGTCTCCTAAATCGCCAAAATCTGTGAATCCTCCAGAGAATCCACCACCTTGTCCAAAGGCTCCATCCATACCTGCATGACCAAATTGGTCATATGTTGCACGTTTTTTCTCATCGCTTAATACTTCATAAGCTTCATTGATTTCCTTGAACTTATCTTCAGCTCCAGGTTCATGATTTCGATCGGGGTGATATTTCATGGCCAATTTTCGATAGGCCTTTTTAATTTCATCTGGTGTAGCACTTTTGCTGACGCCAAGCACTTCATAATAGTCACGTTTTTCTGCCATGTGAATCCCTCCATACGATACGAAGAAGTTCTAGCAGGGCTAGAACTTCAAATGTTGCTTATTTATTTTACTTCTCAGTGAATTCACCGTCAACTACATCATCACCTGAGTGAGTTTGTGTTGATTGTGAAGCTGCATCACCATTTGGTTGGTTATACATTGCTTGTCCAGCTTGCATTGCTGCTTTTTCAAGCATGTCTAATTTAGCCTTAACTTCTTCCATGTTATTTTCGTCTAAAGATTTTTGTAGATCGTCACGCAATTTCTTAGTTTCTTCAGCTTGTTTTGGATCAATCTTATCTTTATTGTCTTCTAACATTCCATCGATTTGTGCAATGAAGCCTTCAGCTTTGTTACGTAAATCAATTTCTTCTTTACGTTTTTCATCTTCAGCCTTGTTATCTTCAGCTTCACGAACCATACGATCGATTTCTTCATCACTCAATCCACTAGAGTTTTGAATTGTGATGTGTTGTTCTTTACCAGTACCCTTATCTGTAGCACTTACGTGTACGATACCGTTGGCATCAATGTCGAATTTAACTTCGATTTGAGGAACTCCACGACGAGCTGGTGCAATTCCGTTTAATTGGAAGTTACCTAATTCTTTGTTGTCGTTAGCCATTGGACGTTCACCTTGTAATACACGGATATCTACAGCTGGTTGGTTATCTGCAGCTGTTGAGAAGATCTGTGATTTACTTGTTGGGATTGTAGTGTTACGAGGGATCAATACTGTCATAACCCCACCCATAGTTTCGATACCTAATGACAATGGTGTAACATCTAGTAATAATACGTCGTTAACATCACCAGAGATAACTCCACCTTGGATAGCAGCACCCATAGCTACAGCTTCGTCTGGGTTAACAGAGTGGTTAGGATCTTTTCCTAATGCTCTACGTACTGCTTCTTGAACAGCTGGAATACGAGTAGATCCACCAACTAATAATACTTCGTCGATATCAGATTTAGACAATTTAGCATCTCTTAATGCATTTTCAATTGGAATTAATGTACGTTCAACTAAATGTTTAGTCATATCATCGAATTTAGCACGAGTTAATGTTGTATCAAAGTGCAATGGACCAGCAGGACCTGCTGAGATAAATGGTAAGCTGATTTGTGTCTGCATTACACCACTTAAATCTTTCTTAGCTTTTTCAGCAGCTTCTTTTAAACGTTGCATAGCCATTGGATCTTGTGACAAGTCAATTGCGTTGTCTTTCTTGAATGTATCAACCATCCAGTTTACTAATACGTTATCGAAGTCATCACCACCTAAGTGAGTGTCTCCGTTTGTTGATAATACTTCGAATGTTCCGTCTGCTAAGTCAAGGATACTAACATCGAAAGTACCTCCACCTAGGTCATAGATCAATACTTTTTCTTCTTTATCTGTTTTATCAATACCATAAGCCAATGCTGCAGCTGTTGGTTCGTTGATAATACGTTCTACTTCTAATCCGGCAATTTTACCAGCATCTTTAGTTGCTTGACGCTGAGCATCATTGAAGTATGCAGGAACTGTAATAACAGCTTTTGTTACTTTTTCTCCTAAGTAATCTTCTGCATATGATTTCAAGTATTGAAGGATCATTGCACTAATTTCTTGTGGTGTATATGATTTTCCTTCAGCTTCTACTTTTTCATTTGTTCCCATCAAACGTTTAACAGAACTAATTGTATTTTTATTTGTGACTGCCTGACGTTTTGCAGCATCACCAATAATACGTTCTCCATCTTTGAACGCAACAACACTTGGTGTTGTACGATTTCCTTCTGGGTTAGGAATTACTTTACTATCTTTACCTTCCATAACCGCAACACAGCTATTTGTTGTACCTAAGTCAATACCAATAATTTTACTCATGATAATTACCTCCCTATTCGCTTACTTTTACTAATGCAGGTCGCAAAATACGATCCTTCAACATATATCCTTTTTGTAATACTTCAATAACCATTCCACTTTCAACGCCTTCTTTTTTCTCTTGCATCAAAGCCTGCATTGTATTGTGATCAAATGGTTTATCGGCTGCATCTATTTCCTGTACGCCTTCTTTTTCCAGCACACCTTTCAATTGTTTATGAATCATCTCAAAGCCTTTGACATAATTCTTAATTGTTTCATCCTCGGTTTGTACTTTCAAAGCCATTTCCATTGAATCAAGAATTGGCAAGATTTCCGTTGCTGGCTGTTGGAAGCGATATTTTCGAGTTGCATCTGCATCTTTCTGTAGACGTTTCTTCATGTTTTCTGTATCTGCATAAGCACGTGCTACATCATTTTTTGCCTTGTCTAGTTCCGCCTTCAAACCTTCAATGATTTCGTCTGAACTTGGTTCCTTCTTTTCTTCAGCTGCCTCTTCAACAACTTCTTCTTTTGTTTCTTCTTTTACTTCTTCTTTCACTTCTTTATTTTCTTCTTTGCTCATCGTTGGCACCTCCCTTATTTTTGTCTGTCCCAAAGACGTCTTCGATGACATTTGACATATAATCCATCAAGGCTACGACCTTGGAATATTGCATTCGATTTGGACCAACAACCATTAATTGTCCTTCCTCATCGCTGTTATAATGGAATTTTGTCGTTAATACTGAACAATCTCCAATTTGCAACAACTCGTTTCTTTCACCAATCTGGATTGCTACATTTCCCTCTTGATCCGTCCATTGGTGGAATAAGTTTCCATTTTCCAATATACGCATCATTTGTTTTAACTTATTGATGTCACTGAATTCCGGCTGATACAACATATTGCTTCGTCCAGAAACTGCAACTTTCTCTGTCGCAAATCGCATAAAGGCTGAAACGAACGCTTCAAACAAAACTTCATGTCGAACAAGTTTCGCTGCCATCATTGGTTCAATTTCTTTCATTTTATCAACGACATTTTCAATTGGTGTTCCTACTAATTGGTCATTTAATAGATCTGTACAATTTTGAATATCTTGCATAGAAACATCTGTACCAAACTGGAACACTTTATTTTCTGTATGCCCTTGATCTGTGACAATGATCGCAACAGCACTCTGATTGTTGATTGGAATCAACTGTACATGCTGTAAAGTCTGATGCCTGCTATCAGGTCCTAAAACAACACTGGTCAAATTTGTCATATGTGACAAAATATCACAGCTTTTTTGAACAACTTCTTCTAACGAATAATGCCTTTCACTAAAGACTTGCTGTAAAGCATTCTTTGTAGAAGCATCCAAATCCGCTTCCATAAGATGTTCAACATAGTACCTGTAACCTTTTTGACTCGGAATACGACCACTCGAAGTATGTGTCTTCTCTAGTAATCCCAACTTTTCAAGTGTCGCCATCTCATTACGGATGGTCGCTGATGAAACCGGGAAATCTAGAAGTTCCATCAAAGTCTTCGAACCAACAGGTTCTGCACAACGGGTAAACTCTTCAACTATTGTTTTAAAGATTATCTTTTGACGTTGTGTGATTTCCATTGTGAAGACCTCCTTCTAGCACTCATTTTCCTTGTCTGCTATTAGTATATCACAATTTTTAGCACCGTCAACAACTGAGTGCTAAAAAATAAAACAAAAATAAGGATACGAATATTCGTACCCTATCACTAAGCTTTCATCAATAGCTTTTCAATCGATTCTTCACTTACTGAGAAGATCGATGCGATTGTTTTAATACTGAAACCCTTGTCTAACATAGTTTGATATACTTCAAATCGATTTAGTTCAATGCCTTGCTCGATACCCATCTGGATTCCTCTGTTTGTGGATTCTTCAAATATTTCATCTAATGCTCTACACACTTTTACATCTCCCTTCTCGCTTTTGTAAAGAATGGATGTGAGTTCACATCCATTCTAAATCAAGCTTTCATCAATAGCTTTTTGATTGAATCTTCACTTACTGAGAAGATCGATGCGATAGCTTTAACACTAAATCCTTTTTCTAGCATAGTTTGATATACTTCGGATTGTTTTAATGCAATGCCTTGTTCAATTCCTTGCTCAATCCCTTGCTTGATGCCCATTTGGATTCCTTTGTTTGTGGATTCTTCAAACATTTCATCTAATGCTCTGCACACTTTTACATCTCCCTTCTCGCTTTTGTTGTAGATACTCAATAACTCTTTGTTCTTTGTCACTACATACGCAAAATACAATGCATCACGATTAAACTCTCGATCTAGATCTTCTTTTAATATCTGCTTTCTATAGATCATACTTAATAGATCAAAGAAGTCCTGTGTTGCCTTTTCACCTGTATTATACTTGTGATTTGTGTTTAGCTCAATCAGATTCAGTTGAAACTCGTTAAACATAGCTTCAAATCCAGGATGAATGATTTCTAGTTCACTTAGCTTTTTAGCGGCACTCCACTTGGATTCACCCACATACAAGACAACGGTTAAAATCATGGGAAGTCGAGTGTTTTTCGGAACATGCTTCTTAAAGTTTTGACGAATATAACGCATACGAGCTACACTCTCATATTCCATGACTCTTGCGACCATGGACGGATCCACATAGCTTTGACTTTCAATCACGAACAGATCTAAATATGTGTCATCCTCATATCGTTTAATGATATCCACATGCTTACTTGAAACATTCATAACAAGTTCACTGTTTTCATCCTTAAGATATTCAGGCTTTAATACTTGCTTCCCATCAAATAAAAGCGCATTGAAGATCGAGACAAAGTTTTTGGGCTGTCCTAAAAACTTCTTAGACTCAATATCAATCGAATTCAAGATAACTCCTCCTTTCTTATCTCTAGTACGAAATAAATGGAGGTTTTTTCAGAAAAGATGCATATTTTGATAATTTCACATAATTCAATCGGATTTCACAAGATTTACCAAAGTTATAAGAAAATTATGACAACATGGAATGATATTCTATAAGTGCCTTAAAGATAAGGCAATGAATATAGAAATAAACCAATATTCATATCTCTCTCCTAAAAATAATAATAAACTAAAAAGAAGCCATTCTAGACGCCAACACTAGAATAGTTTTCTTTATTTCTAGGCATACGCATTACAAACTTTGATCACAAAACGCATCAATGCATATAAATCCTTATATGTTTCTTTTTTTATACGAACTGTACAATCATCCATCTTTTCTACATTGTCCATTCGCGATACAAAATCGGCATTACGACTATGATGGAAAGTAATGTCCATTGTATGAGACGAAGATAAAGTTGGTTTTTCATCTACTTTTAATGCTTCTTGAATACCATATGTATATCTATTCTTCAACTCATTAAAGCTACAACACAAAGCACATTGATTGTTTAATGTTTTCTTTGTTTCCACAAATACACAACCAAGTTCTTCTTCTGCTTGCTTACCATATTCACTATCACCACTTGCCAAGATAACGGGTACTCCAAATTCATCTGCTAATAAACGATTTATACCACTTTCACCAAGTTCTTTTCCATCTACGACAACTTTTCGTACCATAGTACCCCAAATTGTATGAGCCATTACGCCTGGTGAGTTACAACGAGAATGATATCCGATAAATAGTGCTCCATCAAAAGAATCATCTAAACCTTCCATCATTCCAAATTCCTTATAAGCTCCATTTGCCGCTACAAAAGCTGCTCTAGGATCTAATTTTGAAGGAAGGAGGTTATCCATATTTCCATGACTATCATTGACTACAACTTCTTCGACCCCATTTTGAAATAATAAATCAATCACAAGATTGACTTCATTCAACATATTTGTACAATATTCAGAATATAAATATCCATTTTTAGCTGTGTTTGCCGGATTACTATTTCCCCAAATACCTTCAATATCTGCTGAAATATACATTTTTTTCATTTTAAAATACCTCTACAGAACGATCTAAAATCCCGTTCATTTTCGCAATCGCAATACCATAATTTGTGAAAGAAACCCTCTGTTTTTTGCACTCTTTCACTCTAGACTGTACTTCTTTTTCATTTAACATACATGCACCACAATGAATCACAACACTATATTTTGAAAGATCTTCTTTAAATCCTTGTCCAGAAGTAAATTCAAAAGTTACATTCTTCTTTGTATAATTCAAGATCCATTTTGGCAGCTTGTCCGTGCCAATATCACCACACTGTCTATGGTGCGTACACCCTTCACTAATCAATACACAATCCCCATCTTGCAGATGATCTAGCTTGTTGGCCCCTTCAAGCACTGTAGGTAAGCTTCCTTTTAAGCGTGCCATAAGGATAGAGAAAGAAGTCAAATGAATAGATGTATCCACAATTTGACTTACCCTATTAAAAGCTTGGGAATCTGTGATAACAAGTCTAGGAGTTACCTTCTTTAAGGTTGCATCCAATTCTTCTACCTGACAAGTCATACCAATCGCATGATGATCTAAGATATCTCTTAATACAAGTTGTTGTGGCAAAATCAATCTTCCTTTAGGAGCCGATTGATCAATTGGAATAACAAGCACAACGACATCGCCAGAATCAATTAAATCCCCAATAATTGTCTTTTCTTCCTGTTTCTTTACGACACTAGCTAGCAATTGTTTTAATCCATCTATATTGTCATTGTTTATAGCACTCACATAGATTTCATTAGAAGCCAGTTCTTTCTTTTCCTTAATCAAATCACACTTATTAAAAACTATAAAATAAGGTAATTTATTTTCTTTAAACATGTCAATCAAATCCAAATCTACTTTTTGTAGACCAACACTTGCATCAACGACCAATACGGCCATATCAATTGTTTTTAAAACTTCTAACGTTCTTTTGATTCTTAACTCACCCAAAGTTCCTTCATCATCCATACCCGGAGTATCCACAATCACAACAGGTCCAATAGGTAAGATTTCCATAGATTTCTTTACAGGATCTGTCGTAGTTCCCTTTATATTCGAAACTAAGGACATACTCTGATTGGTAATCGCATTGACGACACTGGATTTTCCAGCATTTCTTAAACCGAAAAATCCAATGTGTGTACGATTTGCGCTTATCGTACTATTTAAATCGGACATAATTAGAACCTGAAATCTCTACGATTGCTTGACTTGATCGCATCCACATTGTCACGAGCAATTTGTTGAGCTTTCGCATTTGGAATCTTGTTCAATTCTTTTTCAATCAACTCAAAACCAATCTTCTTTGTATCTTCACTCGCATAATCAACTAAATATTCACATAAAGTCATCAATGCGTTAGGATGGCAGCAGTTTTGAATTTGTCCTGTCTTACACAAAGACATGAAACGGTCTCCTGTTCTTCCTTCTCTATAACATGCCGTACAGAAAGATGGAATGTAACCTAACTCCATCAACCAGTTCACAACTTCATCCAATGTTCTTTGATCAGATACATCAAATTGTTCTGAATCATGAGGACGCTCTTCTTCTGTATATCCACCAACAGATGTACGACTTGCCCCACTAATTTGAGATACACCTAAGTGAAGCATCTTTTCACGAACATCTTGTGATTCACGTGTAGAAATAATCATTCCAGTATATGGAACGGCAATACGGATACATGCTGCAATCTTTTCAAAGATTTCATCAGCCAAACTATTATCGAACGCTTCTGGATCAATATCATCTGCATGTTTTACACGAGGCACACTAATTGTGTGTGGACCTACACCATGAACAGCTTCTAAGTGTTCTGCATGCATCATTAAGCCGGCAAATTCATATTGATAGCCTTCCAAACCAAATAACACCCCTAATCCAACATCATCAATTCCACCTTCCATAGCTCTATCCATTGCTTCTGTATGATAGTCATAATCATGTTTAGGTCCTGTTGGATGCAACTCTAAATAACTCTTTTTATTGTATGTTTCTTGGAATAAAATATACGTTCCAATTCCAGCTTCCTTTAACTTACGATAGTTTTCTACCGTTGTAGCCGCAATATTTACATTGACACGGCGAATTGCACCATTCTTATGTTGGATTGAATAAATGGTTTTAATAGAATCCAAGATATATTCAATTGAATTGTGTACTGGATCTTCACCTGCTTCAATAGCCAAACGCTTATGCCCCATATCTTGTAGTGCAATAACTTCATCACGAATCTGATCTTGGGTTAATTTAATACGTTTGATATGTTTATTCTTCATGTGATAAGGACAATATACACATCCATTTACACAATAGTTGGATAAATACAATGGGGCAAACATCACAATACGATTTCCATAAAATGCCTGTTTGATTTCATTGGCAAGCT
This sequence comes from Eubacterium sp. TM05-53, assembly GCF_003436425.1. Taxonomy (GTDB): domain Bacteria; phylum Bacillota_I; class Bacilli_A; order Erysipelotrichales; family Erysipelotrichaceae; genus Holdemanella. The sequence continues at coordinate 1,814 of NZ_QSPK01000039.1, read as the reverse complement.
TATACATTTCCTCTACTTTTTCAGGAATGTCACAAGCCAATAATACACTTGCTTCACGGTGTGTCAAACCTTCACAATGAACACCATGCTCTGTCTTTTGTGGACGAGCCTTATTTAAAATTTTATCGATCAATTCTACATTGTGTTTGTTCTTTTCGGCATATTCAATTGTTTCAAGAATTTCTTCATGACTAATAAATTCTTCTGCCTTTAATGATTTTGGGTTATAATTACTCATTTTTATGTCTCCTTTTTTATTTTTTTATATCTCCACGATCAGTTACGATCTTGTATCCTATTGAATCCATACGCCTTGATAAACAATCTTTACATTCTGCACTTTCTTCGCCTGTACAGATTTTATTATCATACAACGCATATTTTTTTCTAACACTCACCGGCGATAAATTAGGCATAACCACATTGGCCCCTGCAAGAATTCCCTTTTCTCTTCCTTGAGGATCAATCGTTCCTAAAGCCGTTGTAGCAGGAAGTAAAATGTTTGGTTGAATCAAACGAATCAAAGATAATAAGAATAAAGTTTGATTCAAAGTTCCACTTGCCATATCTTTAAATGGTGTATCCTTTTGCGAAATAAATGGGCCAATTCCACACATATCCGGTTTAAACGTTTCTATAAATTTCAAATCCATCGCTAAAGTTTCACTTGTCTGATAAGGTGAACCTACCATAAAGCCACAGCCTACTTGATAGCCAATTTCCTTTAAGTCTTTTAAGCACTGCATACGATGATCAAAAGACATATTCTTTGGATGCAACTTTTCATAATGGTCTTTACTAGCCGTTTCATGTCTTAATAAATAACGATCGGCTCCCGCATCATACCAAGCCTGATATGTATCTCTATCTTCTTCACCTAAAGAAAGGGTAATTGCACATTCTGGATATAGATTATGAATTTTCTTCACAATGTTTGTGACAAAATCCTTTTTATAAATTCCTTCGCCACCTTGCAAAACAAAAGTGCGAAAACCAAGTTCATAACCTTCTTTGCAGCAATGCATAATATCTTCTTCATCTAATATATAGCGATCACAATGCGAATTTGATTTTCGAATTCCACAATAAAAGCAGTCATTACGACAATAGTTTCCTACTTCAATTAAGCCACGTACATAGACTGAATTTCCATATATTAACGTAGCTTGTTCTTTCGCTTTATTAGCAGCATATAAACGTAAAGCATCGTTTTCAGCTTCAATTAAAGTTTGATATTCAAATAAACTTAAAGCATGTTCTCTTTCAAGTTTATCAATCAACTGATACGCCTTAATCATGGCTGATCACATTGGAATAGGCAGTTTTAACACTAATTCCCTTTATATTTCCTAATTTACCTGCCAACGCAGCAATTGTATTTTGTGGGGCATCTAACGCAATTGAAATTACACTTATATGTTTTTGTTTATAAGGAATTCCCATTCTTCCAATAATATATTCACTATATTCATGAAGAATTTCATTCAATAAATTCACTGCATTTGTATCTTCTACAATAATTCCCATCACGGCAACACGTGTTTCCATATTCAGCTCCTTTCAAAAGAAAAGCTATACTCCACACAAAAAGAGCATAGCTATAGTTATACTTACAAATTCTTATAAGCACCTTTCACGCAGAATTCTCTTAATGTTGGGAGCAATTTTCTTTATATCTTATATCATACACTAAAATGTGATTGATTTCACAAATAATAGTTAGTTAAATATAATTTAATACTCTTTTAACATAATCGTCAACTTCCCGCAATATTTATACATCTATACAAATAAACATCCCGTTGTGCTGTCAC
>NZ_QSPK01000038.1 GCF_003436425.1 Eubacterium sp. TM05-53 | reverse complement strand
CATGGATGAAGTGTTGAAATTAGCTGGTGGAGACGGTTCAGGCCGCGTTCAAAGATAAACCAATAATTTAGGTAGCAACAGATTACTATCATGTATTTATTTCTCCTGATTTACAACAACAATATACTTACATTAAAATGTCTAACTTTTAGTCGTCTGTTACTATATATAAAAAAGGATCGGTATTCTATTTTCCCTATGAATATCGGTCCATATTACTTTAAAACAACTAGAAAGCAGGAATATATATGAAACAATTTATGGATAAAAATTTCTTATTATCTACGCCAACCGCACAAAAGTTGTATCATGAATACGCTGAAAATATGCCAATTATTGACTATCATTGTCACTTGGATCCAAAAGAAATTTATGAGGATCGTCAGTTTGAAAATATAACACAAGTATGGCTTGGTGGGGATCACTATAAATGGCGTCAAATGCGCTCGAATGGTGTGGAGGAAAAATATATTACAGGAAATACATCGGATCGCGAAAAATTCCAAAAGTGGGCCGAAACATTGGAAATGGCGATTGGCAACCCTTTATATCATTGGTCTCATTTAGAGCTTAAAAAATATTTTGGTTATGAAGGTTACTTAAATGGAGATACAGCGGAAGAAGTATGGAATTTATGTAATGAAAAATTGAAGGGTATGAGCGCTCGTAGTTTAATTCAAAACTCGAATGTTAAATTATTATGTACTACAGATGATCCGGCAGACTCTTTAGAATGGCATAAAAAGCTAGCTGAAGATGATTCTTTTGATGTTAAAGTTCTTCCAGCATGGCGTCCAGATAAAGCTATGAGTTTAGAAAAGCCAGACTACTTGGAGTACTTAACTCGTTTAAGTTCAGTAAGTGGAATTGAAATCCATAGTTTTGAAACATTGATTAAAGCCCTAAAGAATCGAATGGATTTCTTTGAAGCCAATGGGTGTTGTGTAAGTGATCATGGATTAGAGTATGTAATGTATAAACCAGCATCGTTTGAAACGGTTGAGGAAATCTTTGCGAAGCGTTTCAAGGGGGAGGTTATTACGCATGAGGAAGAGTTAGTGTTTAAAACTGCATTTATGGTGGCTTTAGGTAAAGAATACAATAAGAAGAATTGGGTGATGCAACTACACTATGGGGTTAAGCGTGACAACAACAAGGCTGTATTTAATAAGTTAGGTCCAGATGCAGGTGTTGATTGTATCAATAACTTTGCACCTTCAAGCGAAATGGCAGATTATCTAAATGCACTTGCGATCACGGATGAGTTGCCTAAAATAATTCTATATTCTTTAAATCCAATGGATAATGCAGCCATTGGTACAATTATTGGTTGTTTTCAAGATTCAAGTAACATTGGAAAGATTCAACAAGGTTCAGCGTGGTGGTTTAATGATCATAAAACAGGTATGACGGATCAAATGACGTCTCTGGCAAATCTTGGCTTATTATCAAACTTTGTCGGTATGTTGACAGATTCTCGTAGTTTCTTGTCGTATACACGTCATGAGTATTTCCGTCGTATTCTTTGTGAATTATTGGGGAATTGGGTAGAAAATGGTGAATATCCAGCCGATTATAAAGCTTTAGAAAAGATTGTTAAGGGGATTTCATATAATAATGCAGTCCGCTACTTTGGCTTTAATGTAAAATAATAATATGTAAGAGAAAACGTACTTCTTGGTAGTGTGAAGTACGCTTTTTTTATCGAATATCTTCTTTGAATTCACTCGGTGTTTTGTTCATTACTTTCTTAAAAATCTTAGTAAAGTAATTTACGTCAGGAATACCACAATATTGAGCAATGTTTTGAATCTGCATATCTGTTGAACTCAGTAGATAGACTGCATGTTCAATTCTTTTTGTGTTTACATAGTTTGTAAGTGTAGTTCCTGCCTCTTTTTTAAAGAGGGCTGATAAATAGTTTGGACTTAAATTTAATAAGTTTGAAAGAGCACTTAAACTTAAATCCGCAGTTAAATCCGTATCAATATATGTGATGACTTTTTGGATAGGTAAAGAATAATGATTGATGGAGTGTTTTTTAACCAATAGACAATATTTTTCAACCATATTTTTTTGAAGTTCAATACCTTTTTTTACCGAGGTGATATTCTCAATTTCTTTCGCAAATTGACTCGATAGTGCATCAAGATGTATTGGATGTACTTTTCCTTTTTCGGCACTTTTCCTTAATATCGTATTTAAAATAATCGTATAGTTTTTAATATCGCGAATGGGATCGCTCAATCTTTTTTCCATTTCAAAAAAAATCGATGAGGAAGAAAATTGTTCAGCTTCGTGAATTAATCCTTTTGAGACAGCCTGTATAAGTCCATTTTCTCTGGCGTATCGTTCTTCCATAGCTTTCATTGTTAGAAATGCATCATCATTTGTTTCTTTTTTTTCTCTAGAAACAGGCTGTGCCCATTCAATGGAATGAGGATCGACTTTTTCAAGTGAAAAGTTGTTCATATTACCCCATAAATATTCGCCTAGGGTGATGATGAGTAATAATAAATGATCGATATCTTTAATAATAGGAACTTTTTCATAGAAGTATTTTAGTTGAGAAAATATTTGCGGTGAAAAATTATAATGATCGGCTAGGTTTAATAAAGATTCTTGGGTGATCTCTTGATCCAAATAAGGACCAATCATCAAATAAGTACCAGGTTTATTCGGAAGACGTAGCGCATAGTACTTACAAAAATACTTATCATTGATTTGATAGATTGTATTAGATTTACCTGCAGATGTTAAAAATTCAAAAAATTTAGGGTAGTCATCAGTACCATATATAATTTTTCTAAGACCTAGATCAAATGTAGGGGTATCGTTTTCATATATATGGATAAGCGCTGTTTTGATAGATAATTTATTCAAATATTTAATGACAAATGCATATTCTCTCTCATAATCCATAATATTTCTCCTTTAATAGTAATATTTAACTGTATTATCGTATAATATTATGATTAAGTCAATAATGTGCTATATATAAAGGTATTAATCTGTTGCCTTTTTTTCTTAAATCGAGTTAAATAAGCTGATGGTAAGAAATAATTTTCGATAATGTAAGGGGATACAGTAATAAATTACTATAAAACAATAATATATTACTACCATCATGCAATGTTAGCGATTACAATATAGATAAAGATTTGTGTTTGGTAAATAAAATATTAAAAAGGAGAAAAAAGATGCGAAAAATTATTAATTTAAATGAAAATTGGCTGTTTATTCAAAAAGACGTTGGGCTACCTAATGTTATGCCGACAGACTGGCAAACAGTGAATTTGCCTCATACTTGGAATGCGGTAGATGGACACGATGGAAATGGTTCATATGATCGTGGAAACTACTGGTATGCGAAAACTTTTAAAACTCCAACGCAAGCGTTTGGTGGTTCTAAAGTATTCGTAGAAGTATTGGCTGCTGGCCAACAAGCTACAGTGTATGTGAATGGTACTAAGGTTACGTATCATGAAGGTGGATATTCAATCTTCCGTGCCGATGTTACTGATTTGTGCAAAGAAGATGAAGAAAACTTATTAGTGATTGCTTGCAGCAATGAGTATAAAGACAGTGTATATCCCCAAAGTGCAGATTTTACATTCTATGGAGGTTTGTATCGTGGAGTCAACATCATTTGTACAACAGAAGCTCACTTTGATTTAGAGTACTATGGCGGTCCTGGAATTAAAGTGATGCCTTATCCATGTGATGGCGGTGCAAACTTTGAAATCGAATCATTCGTAAAGGATGCCGATGAAAACTTTACCGTATTATATTCAATCTTAGATGCCGATGGAAAAGAAGTGGCTTCAACTTGTCGTCCTGCAGATTCTACAAAAGTATCTGTCTTTGTTTCAGATACGACAAACTGGGATATCGACAATCCATACTTATATACAGTAACAGCGAAACTACAAAGACGTAATGAAACATTTGATGAAGTGACAGTGAAGACAGGTGTTCGTAGCTTCTCATGTGATCCAAGTAAAGGATTTATTATCAACGGTGTAGAAACACCATTACGTGGTGTAAGTCGTCACCAAGATCAATTGTATAAAGGAAATGCGTTGACTCGTGAAGATCACTATGAAGATGCAAGAATCATTAAAGATCTAGGAGCAAATACAATTCGTTTGGCTCACTATCAACACAGTCAAGATTTCTATGAGGCATGTGATGAATTAGGCTTCATCGTCTGGGCTGAAATTCCATTTATCAGTGTATTCAATAAGAATCCAGACGCACATCAAAATTGTATCAGTCAGTTGAAAGAATTGATTATCCAAAACTACAATCACCCGTCTATTTGTTTCTGGGGAATCTCAAATGAAATCTTGATTGGTGGAATCAGTGAAAAGTTGGTGGAAAACCATAAAGAATTGAATGCGTTGGCTAAAAAATTGGATCCATCTCGTTTAACTACAATTGCACATGTAAGTATGACTCCAGTGGATAGTCCAATGCATGAAATTACAGATGTGATCAGCTACAACCACTATTTCGGATGGTATGGCGGAAAAATGGAGGACAATGGTCCTTGGATGGATATGTTCCATGAAAAACATCCAGATTTATGTCTAGGTCTATCTGAATATGGTTGTGAAGGTATTATCACTTATCATGGACCTAATCCAGCCTGCAAAGACTACAGTGAAGAATATCAGGCATTGTACCATGAGCACATGGCCAAAGTATTGAATGATCGTCCTTGGATCTGGTCAAGCCATGTATGGAATATGTTTGATTTTGGATGTGCAGCTCGTGATGAGGGCGGCGTTAAAGGTCGTAACAACAAGGGGCTAGTCACAATGGATCGTAAGACAAAGAAAGATAGCTACTTCATTTATAAAGCATATTGGAATGCAGAACCAATGGTACATGTATGTGGTAGTCGCTATGCACAAAGAGCTGGAGAAACAACTCAAATTCGTGTGTATTCAAACCAGCCAAGTGTAGCATTATATCTAAATGATGAATTGGTACAAGAATTAAGTGCAGATAAAGTATTTGTGTTCAATGTAGCATTAAAAGATGGTTTCAATACAGTATTAGCTGTTGCGGGTGATGTAAAAGACAGCATTACATTAGAAAAGGTTGAAAAAGAACCTTCAATTTATGTCTTGCCTGAAGTAAATGAGCGTGCAGAAGGTGTTAAAAACTGGTTTGAAGCCGTTGGAGATATGGATCTTAAAGCTCCAATGGAATTCCCTGAAGGAATGTACAGTATCAAAGATACGATGGAAGAAATTTCTCATAATAAAGATGCCTTTGCGATTGTTCAAAAGGCAGTTAAACTTGCGACAAACTTCAATATCGCACCTGGTGAAGGTATGTGGGATATGATGAAGGGTATGAATATGGAAAATATGCAAAAAATGGCTGGTAGTCTAGTTCCAGAAGGATTTATTGAAAGTTTAAATGCGCAATTGATCAAGATTAAGAAGTAGAGGATAAGCAGTATGAGTGAAAAAAATAATGTTCGTCCTTTTGGGTTCAAAGATAAAATCGGTTACATGTTTGGAGACTTTGGAAATGATTTTACATTCATCTTGTCTTCAAGCTTTATGTTGAAATTCTATACAGACGTTATGGGTATTCATGCAGGCGTTGTTGGTGTGTTAATGATGGCTGCAAGATTTGTGGATGCCTTCACGGATGTTGCAATGGGCCAGATTGTAGACCGTTCTAAGCCTACAAAAGACGGAAAGTTTAAACCATGGCTTCGACGTATGTGCGGTCCTGTTGCGATTTCTAGTTTCTTGGTATTCCAATCTGGATTTGCGAATATGCCGTATTTATTCAAAGTTGTTTGGATGATTGTAACTTATATTTTATGGGGAAGTATTTTCTATACTTCAATCAATATTCCTTATGGTTCAATGGCTTCTGCGATTTCAGCAGATGCAAAAGATCGTGCAAGTTTATCAACTTGGAGGTCAATCGGTTCCACATTAGCTGGTTTAGTAATTGGTGTAGGTACTCCATTGTTCGCATATGAAACAGTCAATGGAAATACTATATTATCTGGAAATCGTATGACAATTATTGCTGGTGTATTCAGTGTTATGGCTGTGATTTGTTATATGTTGTGCTTCAAGTTAGCAACTGAACGTGTAGAAGTTCCTCAAAACAATACAAAATTTAACTTCGGTGATTTGATGAAGAGTTTAGTTACAAACCGTTCATTGATTGGTATTATTGCAGCCGCAATCTTGTTACTACTTGTAATGCTTACTATGCAAGGTATGAATGCGTATTTGTTCCCGAATTTCTATGGTAATGTAGCTGCTCAATCGGTAGCTGCATTAGCTGGTAGTCTTGTTATGTTAGTTGTTTGTGCACCATTAGCTACAAAGTTATCTGCAAAATATGGTAAAAAAGAATTAGCTATTGGTTCATGTTTATTTGGTGCTGTTGTTTATTTGATTTGTTGGGTATTAAAACCAGAGAATCCATATACATATGTTGTATTCTATGTGGTAGCCAATATTGGTGTTGGATTCTTCAATATGGTTATCTGGGCAATGATTACTGACGTAATTGATGATGCAGAAGTTAAAAACGGTGTTCGTGAAGATGGAACAATCTATTCAGTATACTCATTTGCACGTAAACTTGGACAAGCTTTATCAAGTGGTATGATTGGTGCATTGTTATCAGTGATTGGATATACTGCAGCCACTGCATTTAATCCAGAAGTAGTTAATGGCATCTTTAATATGACTTGTATCATTCCTGCGATTGGATTTGTTGGAATCGCATTGGTATTGATGTTCTTATATCCATTAAGTAAAAATCGTGTCGAAGCGAATATATTAGAACTTAAGAAGCGTCGTGGCGAAATCTAACATATCGACTACCCAATTTGTTCTCCTTTAAACCTATAAATAGTCTATATGTGAATAAAGTGGTCAATTAAATGACCGCTTTTTTCTCGCAATTTTTTTCTTTGAATTCACTAGATATTCTAATGGTTTGAATCAGTATATTATGAACTTCTAGCTTCATTTTTAATGATTTTGAAATATTCACTAGGTGTTTTGTTCATTACTTTCTTAAAAATCTTGGTAAAGTAATTTCATGTGCGCCTAAAATTCAGTCTCATGGTTTGATATTATTATGTCCAGGTGTTTGCCTGAGGTTTAGTCGTGATCAAATGGCAGAGGCTATGAAATAAATGGGCCAAGATTACATTGATATAGAGAGTGTATGATTTAAGGCATCTTTTAATAATGAAATGACAAAACATCCAGATCCTTTTACGGAAGCTAAAGGATATAATGGTCCAGTTATGTTGATACGTGCAGATGATGATGATCAAGTGGATGAAGAAACTTGCATACGTTATGCTCAGGGGTATCAAAATGCCAAGTTTCATAAAGTTTCAAATGGAGGACATGACTTCGCATCTATAGAAGCACGTGATAAAGTAGAAGAAACAATTTCTTCTTTTATCAAAGAACATATTTAATCAAGTAGAAATCTGATTTCTACTTTTTTTCTTATGAAAGCTTCATTGCCTTTTCTTATGGACTTTTTGACAAATGTCATTTATCATCATAAATACAGTAGAGGTATTAATCAATGAAACAACATCATGTGTTTAGTTTTTTACAAAGGATGGGAAAATCCTTTATGTTACCTATCGCAGTGCTTCCTGTTGCAGGTATTTTTTTGGGTGTAGGAAGTTCTTTAACCAATGAAACAACGATAGCTGCATTGCATTTAGAATCGGTATTAGGGCAAGGAACCTTTTTATATAGTGTTTTAATTTTATTGAAACAAGTAGGCAAAGTTTTATTTGATAATCTACCCTTGATTTTTGCGGTTTCTATAGCTTTAGGAATGTCTAAGCGAAGAAAAGAAGTCGCTGCTCTTGCAGCTATTATTGCCTTTTTTGTGATGCATGCCACAATCAATACGTTACTTTGTTTAGATGGAAGTATTGTTAATGGTGTAGTTTCAAATTATATTCTAGATGGATCTATTACTTCGGTATGTGGAATGTTATCACTTGAAATGGGTGTGTTTGGAGGAATTGTCGTTGGACTTGGTGTTAGTTATTTGCATAATCATTTTTACCAGATTCAATTACCAAATGTGATTTCTTTTTATGAAGGAGAACGATTTGTTCCAATCATTTGTGCTATTACATATGTATTTATAGGGGTGCTTATGTATTTTATTTGGCCACCATTACAGCAGGGTGTTTATAATTTGGGACAATTTATATCTGACTCTGGCTATTTTGGTACATTTATTTATGGAATTATTAAGCGTAGTTTAGTTCCTTTTGGCTTGCATCATGTTTGGTATATGCCATTTTATCAGAGTGCATTAGGCGGTGTACAAATGGTAAATGGTTCAATTATATCCGGTGCGCAGAATATTTTCTTTGCGCAATTATCCGATCCAAGTGTGACTCATTTTAGTGTGGATGCAACTAAATTTTTCTCTGGAGAATTTATTTTTATGATTTTTGGCTTGCCTGGTGCGGCTTTAGCTATGTATCAATGTGCAAATCCAGAGGCTAAGAAAAAGACAGCGAGCCTATTACTATCAGCGGCTTTAACGAGTGCATTAACAGGAATTACAGAGCCGATTGAATTTTCTTTCTTGTTTGTGGCACCATTATTATATGTTGTTCATGTATTTTTGGCTGCCACATGTTTTGTGGTTGCACAAGCTTTACAGGTTGCGATTGGATTTACTTTTTCGGCCGGATTGCTTGATTTTACATTGTTTGGAATTTTACAGGGAAATGCGAAGACAAATTGGATCGTTATAGTTTTACTTGGTCTAGTATATTTCTTTATTTATTATGGGGTATTTAAATTTTTAATTGTGAAATATGATTTAAAAACGCCTGGACGCGATGAAAGTATTAAGGTGTTTGATAAGAAAAAGTACGATTTTAGTTTTGATAAATCATTGATTGATCCTAGAAGCCAGATGATTGTTCAAGGCTTAGGTGGACGAAGTAACTTTACGGATTTAGATTGTTGCATCACAAGATTAAGGGCTACAATTCACGATGATACTTTAATAAATGAAGGAGTGTTAAAAAAATCAGGGGCTGCAGCTATTATGTGTCAGCCAAATGCGATTCAAATTATCTATGGTCCTCAGGCTTCGAATATAAAGACAAAACTGGATGAGTATATGTTGAATGTGCCGGAAAGTTATGATTTTGAACAGAAAGAAGTTGTTTTAGAAACTAAAACACAGTTGGAACTTGAATGCCCTGTAAATGGTGAGGTCATGCCTATAGAGGAAGCATCCGATTCTATGTTTGCGCATAAATTGATGGGTGATGGTATTATGATTCGTCCAATTGATGGTGTTGTTGTAGCGCCGTGTGATGGTGTTATTTCAATGATTTATCCTACAAAACATGCGATTGGTATTACAATCGATGATAATACACAGATTTTGATTCATTTTGGTACGGATTCGGCGAAATTAAATGGCAAGGGTTTTGAATTGTTGGTAAAACCAAACCAGAAAGTTAATGCTGGAGACGTTTTGTGGAATGCAGATTTAAAGTATATCAAAGACAATGCGTTAGATGAGAATATTATAGTTGTATTTACGAAAATAAAAGATGGTGCAGAAATAGAAAAAAAATATGGAAAAATGCAATGTCATGATATGATGTTAAGGGTAAAGGGATAATGGATATGTATGAAATTTTAAAGGTTTTGAATCATAATACAATCTTGGTTTTAAAAGAAAATGAAGAAATAATTGTGATGTCTAAAGGAATTGGCTTTGGTAAAAAGCAAGGGGAACAAGTGGATGTTCCTCGCAATGCAAAGCAGTATAAGATGCAAAAGTCATATCAGGCGAAACAGAAGTCGAATAATATTTTTGATTACATTGATCCAATGTATATTGAAATTTCATCTGAAATTATTACTTTAACAAAAGAGAAATTTGGTAAAGTAGAACACGATATTTTATTATCTTTAGCGGATCATATTTATTTTGCGATAAAAAGAATTAAAGAGAAGGATTTCCCATCCAATCCATTTAATATGGATATTCAACTTATGTTTCCAGATGAGTATTCAGTGGCATTAAAGGCAAAGGATGTTATTGAAAAATATACGCATGAAGAAATAAATGCAGATGAAATTGCGTTTATCACCTTACATATTCACTCGGCTATATCGGTGAATAAAGTAGGGCAGTCGATGGAAGTTATGCGTGTGATTCGTGAGTTTTTCAAAAAATTACAGGCAGATTTAAATATTCGTATTGATGCGAATTCACTATCCTATATTCGTTTAATGAATCATATTAAATTTTTGTTGTTGAGACTCAATAATGATGAGGAATTACAAATGGATATTACAGAGTTCACAAAGGAAAAGTTTCCGTTTGCTTATGAACAGGCTCGTGTTTTATGTGAACAATTGAGTCGTGTGCTGCATAAAGAATTGCCGGATTCAGAGTTGGGTTATTTAGCTTTGCACTTGGAGAGAATTTTGTCGAGTACGATAACTTCTTGATTTTCTTGTTGACAACGCTTTCAGATGGTGGTACATTTCTTGTGTAAAAAGTGAATATTCAATAGCGTGTAACTGGTTAGGCAGGCATTTACTATTTTGATTGAAGATATAATCTTTATTGGTTTATTGTATATCTTCAGTTTAAATGTATATGTCTGTCTTTTTTTGCGTATTGAATTTCTAAGAAAGGATGAAAATATATGGTAGGAATTATTCTTGCAAGTCATGGTGAATTTGCGAATGGTATCTTCCAGTCAGGAGCTATGATTTTTGGTGAACAAGCCAATGTAAAGCCTTGTACTTTGATGCCTAGTGAAGGACCTGAAGACATTCGAAAGAAGATGGAAGATGCGATCGCTTCTTTTGAAAACCAAGAAGAAGTATTGTTCTTAGTTGACCTATGGGGAGGAACTCCATTCAATCAGGCAAGTGCTTTGTTAGATGGTCACGAAGACAAATGGGCAATTGTCACAGGATTGAACTTGCCTATGTTAATTGAAACGTATGCTTCTAGATTCTCAATGGAGAAAGCACACGAAATTGCAGCGCACGTTATGCAGACTGCACAAGAGGGTGTTCAAATCAATCCAAAAGAATTAGAACCAAAAGAAGAAAAGAAAGCAGAAGTAAGTGCAGCTCCACAAGGTGCTATTCCAGAAGGAACAGTACTTGGAGATGGACATATCAAATACGGATTAGCACGTATTGATACACGTTTACTTCATGGTCAGGTAGCAACAACTTGGACAAAGACTGTTGGACCAAACCGTATCATTGTTGTAAGTGATAATGTAGCTCATGACAAATTAAGAAAGAGCATGATCGAACAGGCAGCTCCTCCAGGAGTAAAAGCGAATGTTGTTCCAATCGACAAGATGATCCAGGTCGCAAAGGATCCTCGTTTTGGAGCTACAAAAGCAATGTTGTTGTTTGAAACACCACAAGATGCATTAAGAGCTATCAAAGGTGGAGTTGATATCAAAGAATTGAACTTAGGTTCAATGGCACACTCTCAAGGAAAGGTTGTATGTACAAAGGCCGTAGCTATGGGAAGTGATGATGTAAAAACATTTGATGAGTTATTAGCAATGGGAATTAAAATCGATGTTCGTAAGGTGCCAACAGATTCACCTGAAAACTTCAATGAAATTCTTAAAAAAGCAAAAACAGAATTAAAGTAAATTTAGAGGGAGATTATTATGTCAGCGATTAGCGTTATTTTAGTTATAATTGTAGCCTTCTTAGCCGGTATGGAAGGGGTTCTTGACCAATATGAATTCCACCAACCATTAGTAGCATGTACATTAATTGGTTTGGTTACTGGTCACTTAAAAGAAGGTGTTATGTTAGGTGGTTCTTTGCAGTTGATGGCTTTAGGTTGGGCAAACATTGGTGCAGCGGTTGCACCAGATGCTGCACTAGCTTCAGTTGCTTCTGCAATTATCATGGTTTTAGGTTTAAATGGTGGAACAACAGATACTACAGCTGCTATTTCTACAGCCATTGCCGTAGCTATTCCATTATCAGTTGCTGGTTTATTCTTAACTATGCTTTGCCGTACACTTGCAATTCCAGTAGTTCACTTCATGGATGCTGCTGCTGAAAAAGGTGATTTTGGTGCAATCGAACGTTGGCAAATTGTTGGTATTTGCTTACAAGGTATTCGTATTGCGATTCCTGCTGCTGCTTTATGTTTCGTACCTAGTTCAGCTGTAACAAGCGTATTAAATGCAATGCCTGCTTGGTTATCTGGTGGTATGACAGTTGGTGGAGGAATGGTTGCTGCTGTTGGTTATGCAATGGTTATCAACATGATGGCTACAAAAGAAACTTGGCCATTCTTCGCTTTAGGTTTCGTATTTGCTTGTGTAAGTGAATTTACATTAATTGCTTTAGGTGTAATTGGTGTTGTTATCGCAATCGTTTATTTAGGTTTGAAAGATGCTGCTAAAAATAGTGGTGGAGGATCAAATACTGGTTCTGGTGATCCATTAGGCGACATCTTGAATGACTACTAGGATTTTGAAGGAGGTAAATGAAAATGGCTGAAAAAATTACATTAACTAAACAAGATCGTAAAAAAGTTTGGTGGCGTCATCAATTCCTTCAGGGTTCTTGGAACTATGAACGTATGCAAAATGGTGGATGGTGCTATTCAATCATTCCTGCAATCAAGAAATTATATCCTAACAAGGAAGATCAAATTGCGGCTTTAAAACGTCACATGGAGTTCTATAACACTCACCCTTATGTATCAAGTCCAGTAATGGGTGTTACTCTTGCTTTGGAAGAAGAAAAAGCAAATGGTGAAAATGTAGATGATACTGCAATCCAAGGTGTTAAAGTAGGTATGATGGGTCCTTTAGCTGGTGTTGGTGACCCAGTATTCTGGTTTACTATGCGTCCAATTTTAGGTGCTTTAGGTGCTTCTTTGGCATTAAGTGGAAATATCTTAGGACCAATCTTATTCTTCGTATTATGGAACGTAATTCGTTTAGCATTCATGTGGTATACACAAGAATTTGGTTACAATGTAGGTACTAAAATTGCTGAAGACATGTCTGGTGGACTTCTTGGTAAAATTACTCAAGGTGCAAGTATCTTAGGTATGTTTATCATTGGTGCATTGGTTCAACGTTGGGTAAGTATTTCATTTACACCAGTTGTTTCAAGTGTTACTCAATCTGAAGGTGCATACATTGACTGGTCACAAATCCAAGGAAATGCAGACGGTATTAAGAGTGCATTAGAACAATATTCTTCATTAGGAGCTACTGGTTTGAACCAAATCAAAGTTACAACTTTACAACAAAACTTAGATTCATTGATTCCAGGTCTTGCAGCTTTATTATTAACATTATTATGCTGTAAATTATTGAAGAAGAAAGTTTCTCCAATCACAATTATCATCGCATTATTCGTAGTTGGTATCGTTGGTCGTGTAATTGGAATTATGTAATAGCTTAAGGAGGTACATATGGCACAATCATTAAATTCAAAAGTTGATTTAACAATCAAGGCAACATCTTTTGCGGGATTGAGTTCCAATGGGAATGTCATGGTTGGAAATAAAGCATTTGAATTCTACAATGAAAGAAATGTTGAAGATTGTATTCAAATTCCTTGGGATACAATTGATCGTGTAGAAGCGAGTGTCTTATTTAATAAGAGTATTTCTAGATTTGTGATTTTCATAAATGAGAAAACATATTTTACTTTCTCTACAAAAGACAACAAAAAAACACTTCGTGCTATAAGAGAATATGTACCTGCAGATCGAATGCTTCGATCATTAAGTTTTTGGGATGTGTTTAAACGCGGTTTAATGTATATTCCAAATAAATTACTACATTCAAACAATTAAGTATTATTAACCCAGTCAGCATTATGTTGATTGGGTTTTCGTTCTTTTAATCCGAAAAAGTACAAGATGCATAAACCAGCCAACAAAGAATTGAACTTAGGTTCAATGGCACACTCTCAAGGAAAGGTAGTATGTACAAAGGCCGTATCTATGGGAATTAAGATTGATGTTCGTAAGGTTCTTACAGATTCATCTGAAAACTTTAATGAAATTCTTAAAAAAGCAAAATTAGAATTGAAGATGGCTTAGGTCATCTTTTTTAATTGTTGAAAAGTCATAAAAATAAGCTCTAAATTATATTGAAAAGTCATTTCGGAGGTGAAATATGCTTTATCGAAAGATTGAATATACTATTGAACAACACTCAAAGAGTGGTTCAAATAAAATATTATTAGTGGATGGAGCACATCAAATTGGTAAAATATATATCATAAGGTATGTTGTATCGAATGAGAGAACAATAAGACAAAAGGGTAAAATCATTTATTTACCAATTTATTATTTAATGTTCTTTTAATGAAAAAGGGTGTGGAACTTTAGAATTCCACATCCTTGTTGTTTAATAGATGATCAAATATATAGTGACCAACACCACCCTCAAGACAATCATAATCGGTAATGTCATCGGCCAATGCTTTTGTGTTTGGATTGCCATCTTTTAGGCATACGCCCCATCCACTTGTGAGTAGTAAAGAATTATCGTTTTCATTATCGCCAAACGCAATCGTGTTTTCTAGGTTGATTTGGTTCCATTCGCAATACATTTCTAATCCTCTTCCTTTGGAGAAACCACTATACATTAATTCAATCGTTCCTGGGAATGTTTCAATTGTTTGGTATTTGCCTTTATATTGTTCTTCTACTTTATCGCGGATAAGCTGCGTTGTTTCTGAATCTGTTCTAAATAAGAATTTATAAACAGGTTTTTCACAGAAGCCATCAATATCACCTGTTTTGTCAACGAGTAAAATGTTTTTTCGTTTGGCCATATCCAATAAATCTTCGCTGATATTCATAACATTGCGTAGTTGATTTCCTTCTACGTTTACGGATACTTTATTTTCTTCGATGATTGGCATCAAGAAAGTTAGAACTTCCTTCATTTCTTCAATGCTCAACATGTCCATCGTAAATGATTGTTCTAGGTTACGATCATAGATCATACCTCCATTCATTCCGATAATAAAATCAAATTCAAAGCCTAGATTCCAAAAGATTCCTTTTGTTTTTTCCATTTCAGTGATTTCTCTTCCGGTTGCCAAACCAATTTTTACGTTTCTTTCATGAAGTTCTTTTAAAGCATGTATTGTGATTTCAGGTAAGGGACTGCCTTTAGAACTTAGGGTCATATCAACGTCGGCAGCTAAGACCTCAATTTTTTGAATCATAAATGTACCTCCATTATCTAAAATGTATACGATTTCATAAAAAGTTTCAACTTGAAAGTTATATAATACTACCTGTTTCGTTTTGTGTTTCTTCTTTAAGTAAGCTATACTTTATAGACTGAGGGTGGTAATAATGAATTTTTTAGTGCGTAGATTTATAAAGAATTATCAAGATACAAAAGATGCCGGTGTGAGAACGAGTGTTGGTAAATTATCGGGAATCGTTGGAATTCTTAATAACTTATTTTTATTTGTGATTAAATTTGTGATTGGTACCATTGTACATTCGGTATCTATTCAAGCCGATGGTGTAAATAACTTAACGGATGCTGGATCAAACATCATTTCGATTCTATCTTTTCATCTTGCCAATAAACCGGCAGATAAAGA
This sequence comes from Eubacterium sp. TM05-53, assembly GCF_003436425.1. Classification (GTDB taxonomy): domain Bacteria; phylum Bacillota_I; class Bacilli_A; order Erysipelotrichales; family Erysipelotrichaceae; genus Holdemanella. The sequence goes on along the minus strand of NZ_QSPK01000038.1, from coordinate 6,282 downwards.
TCATCCATTTGGTCATGAAAGAACGGAAACGATTGCGTCCTTGTTTGTAGGTATATTGATTTTAGTTTTAGGTTTTGAAACCGCAAAAGAAAGTATTTCTAAAGTGATTCATCCAGGAAGTATTGATTTTAGAATTGTGTCTGTCATTATCCTTATTATTTCTATTATCGTAAAATTCTGGATGTATACATACAATAAGAAACTATCTAAAACATATGATTCAAGTTTATTAGAAGCTACTGCATTGGATTCCATTAGTGATGTATGTGGAACAACAGCCGTACTTGTATCGACATTGTTGTCTCCTGTTTTACATTTCAATTTAGATGGCTATATGGGTATTGTGGTTTCTGGGATTATCCTTTATGGAGCTTATGGCTTATTAAGAGATATGATCAATTCTTTGATTGGAGAAGCACCCGATCCTGAACTTGTACACAATATTGTAGATAGAATCATGGCCCATCCTGCAATTTTAGGTGTGCATGATATGATGCTGCATAATTATGGTCCAAATAAGATTTTTGCGAGTGCTCACGTAGAAGTGGATTCTTCAAAAGATATTTTTGAAACGCATGATCATATTGATAATATAGAGCGTGAAGTCAAAGAGAATATGAATATTGATTTGGTTTTACATATGGATCCAGTAAAGGTAAATGATCCAGAAACGGAGTTGTATCGTGCAAAAGTGATCGAAGCCATTCATCAAATTGATCCGAAATGGGGATTTCATGATTTTAGAATTGTGTCTGGACCAACACATGTGAATTTGGTGTTTGATTTGGTGATTCCATTTGAAGAAAAATATACGCAGGAAGAAATTGAGGCAATGCTTCTAAAACATATTCAATCGAATAAAAAGATTTATTTAGTACTCACAATTGATCATCCATACGCATAAGGCAGAAGCGTTTAAACTTCTGCCTCTATTATTTCTGGGATTACTTGGATTTGTGCTTTTTCTTCTTTAGTTAATGTGTTTGAAATAAATACATCTACTTCTTTAAATTTACAATACGTGCATTCAGGCTGAATATTGAACTTACTATGGTCTGTTACCACAATGATTTTTTCACTTTGTTGAAGAATGTGTCGCTTTAATCCATATTCATTTTCATAAGTGGTAAATCCATCGTTGTCTTTAAATCCCTTGGTTCCTAAAATCGCAACATCAATATGAATATAATCTATAGTTTCACTGGCGAGGTTTCCATAAGAGCGATAGGCATTGTTGGAAATGTTTCCACCAATGAGTATAACGTGCATATTAAGTCTTGCGCATTTGTAGGCTATAAAAATGGAGTTAGTCACAATTGTAATATTTTGGATGGATTGAAGAAAAGGAATGCCTGCTTGACATGTACTTCCGGCATCTAAATATACAATCATGCCTTCTTTAATAAAGGTACAAGCTTTCTTCATAATTTGTTTCTTTTCTTCGATATATTCTTGATTTCTTAATGAAATGGGCATTTCATCTGGTTCTTCTAAAAGGATGGCATAGCCATGTTCTTTTTTTATAATATTGGAATCTTCGAGATCAATAATATCTTTACGAATAGTTTCACTTGAAGTGTTGAAATAAGTAGCTAAATCGGATATTTTGATTTTGTGGTGTTCCTGTAGAAGTTGACGAATCTTGAATTGTCTTTCATCTTTCTTTTTGGACATAAGCTACACCTGTGTTACTTTCTTAATTGTTTTTACAACATCATATTGTTCGGGTGTTAAATGGTTTGTGATGAATTCATCAAATTCATTAAACTTACAAAAGGCATAGGGAGCAATATCGGCCTTATTATTAACTTTACTCGCATCACTTATCATGATCTTTTGCGCGGATTGATTCATGACATGTCTTTTAAAACCTAATTCATCGGCAGAAATAGTTGTAAATCCATGACTCTTTTCAGTGAAGGCATCGGTTCCCATAATAGCTAGATCTATATTTAAATGGTCAATGATTTCAGTTGCGAAATGTCCATAGGTCCTTTTTCCTATATTAAATAATAAACCGCCTGCCATAATGATATTTAAATTCATGTTGGCACATTCATAAGCTACAAGAATAGAATTGGTGACAATGGTGATATCGTTCTTATTCTTTAGAGCACTTATGGCAGTTAGAATTGTACTTCCTGAATCTAAATATACAATCATACCATTTTCAATTCGGCTGAACGCTTCTAGAGCCACAACTTTTTTCATTTCCTTGTTTTTTTGTGCTTTTAATTCGACAAACGTCTCGACAGAAGAACTTTGAATCTTGGCATAGCCATGTTCTTTGATTACTATTTTTCTTTCTTGTAGTTCACTTAAATCTTTGCGTAGTGTTTCGGGAGTGACAGAAAGTAATTTAGCGAGTTCCGTAACTTTTATTTTCTCTTTTTCTTCTAGAATTTGACGAATCTGAAGTTGTCTTTCTTCTTTTTTCTTTGACATAATTTCACCTTTTTCTTTTGTATCCAACTAAATTATAGATGAAATATTTTGAAAATGAACAAATAAATTGGAATACAAATTATTTGTGATAATTTAATGTATTTCAAATGCTTTTCTATCATAATGAGATTGTCTAAAGAAAGCGTGTGATAGATATGGTAGTTCGATTAAATCCGGTTGATTTTGCGAAGGCAATGATGAAAAATAAGGAACAATTGATTCCCACACCAATTGTTTTGGATAATGGTATTGCCGGCATTGTATATGGATATTATGTAGGTGATGATTTTTATTATTTGGATCGTTTAGATGTTGATGTTTCTAAAAAAGAAGAATTAAGAAAAATGAATGTAATGGAATTGAGACAAGAAATAGCGTTAAAGCTTAAAATTTTTGTAGCCAACTCAAAATAACTTAAAATCTTTTGAATCATAAATAAAAACTTGGAAAACCAAATAATTAAGTTAAACTGTTGAGAAGATTCAATAATTCATACATAATGCAAATGTCAAAGGAGGTATAAGAAATGTGTACAGTCGTCCATCTTGAACCAGAAGATTTCGCTAGAGAACTAGTTCATAATCAAAAAAATGTTTATGCCAGAACGTATGTCCTCGATTGTGGACTTGCCGTAGTTATCTATATGTGCCAAGATTCACAGTTCTTGTACTACCTAGACAGACCGGATTGTTCGAAGGAAAAAAAGGATATGTTGAAATCTATGGATTTCTATGAACTGCATGCCGAAATCTATCGCAAGGTCAATTTAGATAATCGTCTTCGCGAAAGACAAAAGAACCCAAGCTGCTAACTTGGGTTTATTTAATATATCCAAATGTAAAGTGTTCGCCTGTTTGTTTATCATTACGATAGCTGAAACAAGTGTCGAGCTCTTTTTTTGTATCATATTTACTTGGATGAATGTTTTTCTCGGGAATACCTAATTCTTTACACATTTCAATGTTAATACCTTGATTGTCAATATAGGCTTTTTCATTTGGCATATAACGAATGAATGGAGTTGTGTCAATGCTGATATGTTTCATTTGTTCAACAACTTCCATACCAACTTCTAAAGAATCATATTGAATACTTGGAGAAAAATACACGTGACAAGATTCAGGGTGAATCAAATCTTTTTCAATTAATTCGCTCAGGCATTTTTTTGTGATTTCTAATGTTGTACCTTTCCATCCGGAATGAATGGCACATATGCATGGTGTCGTTTCATCAACTACAAGAATGCCTAAGCAATCTGCTGTAAATACGCCAATAAGAATGTTTGGTTCTGTAGTATATACGGCATCTACATTCATAATGCTTGTATCTTTATTGTAGGCACCTTTACCCTTATCACTAGAAGTAACTCTGGCCATATTGTTTGTATGCTTTTGCCAAGGAAGTGCCCAGTTATCTAGGGGCATATTTAATTCTTTAGCCAATCTTTTGCGGTTGATCATAACAGCTTCTGAATCGATACAAACATGTAGTGCGGTATTGTTCTTTTCAGGAAGTGCAATGTCTTTTAGTGTTGTAGCTCCAAAGACATGATCATTATTAATATGAATAATCTTATTTGTTTGAATAGACATCTGTAATTTCTCCAATATATACATAGTGTAAATCATCGAGTGGATAATTCTTTTCGTAGATTTCAGGTAATAAGAAATGTTCTTTTTCTAGTTTTCCAACATAGATTTTTTTACAAATAAAAACTTCTTTAGCTTCTTTAAATGTAGGGTTTCCATCTACCATTTCAACGTGGAAATTCACGTTTGAAATTTTATCTTCATCCTTACCTGATTTTGTACCTAAGTAAGATAGTTCTTTGTGTTTATCATCAAAGAAAGATAGGGTGAATGTATCACTTTCATCAACGAATTCTTTTGTGTATCTTTGTGGACGAATAAAGATAATCGCAACATCCTTATTCCATAAGTGACCAAGCGTTCCCCATGAAGCGGTCATAGTGTTGGTTTTGCCATTTTTTGTAGCACTGATGAGTAGCCAGTCTTTTCCAATCTTATCAAAAGGATTGAAGCTTAGACTGTGAATATCAACTTTTTAAACATACATATTTCCTCCTATACTTGTTGGAGCACTGTCGAAAACTCTCGAAGCTGATAAACAGTGCTCTTTTTTATTAGCTTCTTTTTTATTTCCCTCCACTTTTTTGTCTTTTTTCTTGACTTTTTCTCACTTTTCGCGGCTCGCTCCGCTCTCATTCTAAGAAGGTGAAGGGAGGTCAGCTCTATGCTTAACCATGTTTCTACTATTTGGGAGTATCGCGATTTCTTGACTATTCACAAATCTCATCTTGATCTTTCCCAATTAAAACTTCTTAAATCTAAATATCGTCCTGCTTTATCTAAACTGCGCAAGCTCGATATTTCTCTTGCTTCCGATATTTTGTTTCCTCTTTATTCTCTTACAGGTAGACCCGCTATCGATCCCGCTGTTTTAGTTCGTTCTTTCGTCTTGATGAATCATCTTAAGTATTCTTCTATCAAACTTTGGTGTGATGATCTTGCCAATGATTCTTTACTTCAATATCTCATTGGCTCTTTTGATCCACCTAATTCTTCTTCTCACTATGACTTTATCATTCGCCTTACTGGCTTCGATCCGCATTTGTCAGACTTGGCTCCTCAATCTTTCATTATTAAGAAAAAATTTAAGAATAAGCCTGCCAAAGGTGAAAAACTTATTAATTTCACCAAAGATGACACCTCTTCTATTTGCGATAAATACAGAAACGGTGCAGAGTTCGACAGAGACCGCTTGTTGTTCACCATGCAATCTCTTTTTAACGCTATTGTCGTGATTCCTTCTCTTGATATGGGCCTGATCGAACCTGCCAATTCGACTCTTTCTGGTGATGGCTCATGCCTTCATGTTCACGCTTCCTGTCACGGACATAAAGTTCAAGATGCTCCTGATCCTGACAATAACTATCGTTTCTCTGCACCGGATGCGGATATTGGGTGGGACAGTGATCTTGCTCAGTATTTTTTCGGCTTCACTTTCTACAATATCTCTTTCCACAACCCGTCTCTACACATTGATCTGCCTGTTTTTATCTCTCTGGAAAAAGCATCTCGACATGATGCTTTGACCTGTGTTTCGGCTACGGCTCAGATGCTGGATATCAACCCGGATCTAAAACCTAAATATATGTGTCTAGACTCCGCTTCTGACAGTAACTCAATTTATCAGTTTTTTCAAGAGAAGAATATCATTCCTTTGATTGATCATAATAAACGAAGAAAATCGATTGAATCTAAAACCGGTGAATCTATCAATTCAGATGGTATACCAGTCTGTAGTTGCGGCCACACCATGACATATGATGGATATGACTATACTCGTTACAGAAAGAAATACCGCTGCCCTTTAAAAGCTGGACTTATTGATTCCTGTCCTTTTGCACAAACATGTTCTACCTCTGACTATGGAAGAGTTGTCTATGTTAAAGACAAAGACAATGAGCCTAGATTTAAAGGTCCTGTTTCTTATGGTTCACCTAAATGGAAATCTATTTACAAAGATCGTACCTGCACTGAAAGAATCAACAATGCAGTATTAAATACTTACGGCTTACACAAGATGCATCTACGCAATGGTGCAAAGAACGGATTCTTCTCAATCATTGCAGGGATCAACCTTCATCTTGATGCGTGGTTGAAAGCAGAGGTTTAAGAATTGAAATTTTTAAAAAATAAGTGATTTTTCACTATTTTTAGTGCGCCTTGTTTTCTAGTCATAGCTTTATAAAACTATCGTTCCTCTATTTCCAAGACTTTTCTTGTATTTACTTCCTACTTTTCGACTCTACTC